>NZ_CP006877.1:0-62500 GCF_000816845.1 Rhizobium gallicum bv. gallicum R602sp
TAGCCAGACCGGCGGAGGGGAGAGAGTTTCGCCGTCGAGAACTCTCATGACTTTCCGGCGTGTTTCGCTCAAGCGCTTCGTCCCTATAAAAATCTAAAGATATTTAAAAAGGTTTCTATTTCTTAGAGTCGGTGTCTATCAAGGATTAAAATCCATCCACTGGTGATGCCGAATGTCAGGCGCATCAAAGATATCAGGACAACGTGGAGAGCCATCCATCGGGGTTTCTTGGAGAAGCTCGAATCTAAAAGTGATTCCAAAAACTTGTCTCGAAGGCTGAGGCATTTCTTTCTGTGGATATCGTGTGTACTCTAGATGAGCTCTCCAGCGCGGATCACAAATCCACAGGCCGCGCGCCAATACCCTCCAGAAAATCCGAAATGTGGATAAGGGGTCATGTTTTCCCTTGCCTCAAGCCATGCCGGTCCCTTAGCTCTTTCCCATCCAGTCTTTTCAACAGGCAGCAGAAAATAGCGTGGAGAACCGCACGAACTTCTTCCATCTGCATCTGATTTCTGACTCGACCGGTGAGACTCTGATCTCAGCCGGCCGCGCTGCATCGGCCCAGTTCAAATCTGCCCAAGCGGTCGAACACGTCTATCCGTTGATCCGCAACCGCAAGCAGCTGCTTGCAGTTCTCGATGCGATCGACAACGAGCCAGGCATTGTTCTTTACACGGTCGTCGACCGGGAACTCGCTGCGCTGATCGATGAGAGGTGTGTCGAGATGGGCGTTGCCTCAGTCAATGTGCTTGAGCCTGTGATGGCCGCTTTCCAGCTCTATCTCGGGGCTCCGCTGCGGCGTCGTGTCGGCGCTCAACATGTTATGAATGCCGGCTATTTCGCACGCATCGAGGCGCTCAACTTCACCATGGATCACGACGACGGGCAAATGCCCGAGGACTACAACGATGCCGACGTCGTCATCATCGGTATCAGTCGTACGTCCAAAACGCCGACGAGCATCTATCTCGCCAATCGCGGCATCAAGACAGCGAACATTCCGATCGTCTATGATGTTCCTTTGCCGGAAGCGCTTTTCACTGCAACGAGGCCGTTGATCGTCTGCCTCATAGCAACGACGGATCGGATATCGCAAGTGCGTGAGAACCGGGTGCTGGGTGCGACGCCCGGCTTCGATCGTGGCCTGTATACGGATCGAGCCGCGATCTCCGAAGAACTGAAATATGCCCGCTCGCTTTGTGCGCGGCATAATTGGCCGTTGATCGATGTGACCCGTCGCTCCATCGAAGAGACAGCGGCCGCGATCGTTGCCCTGCGCCCCAAGCTGCGCTAAGCGCTGACATTGTGAACCACGAGCTATGAGACGCATGACATCGAAACTGATTCTCGCTTCGTCCAGTCCATTCCGGAGGATGCTGCTTAAAAATGCCGGCCTGGAGTTTGAAGCGCATGCGGCAAAGATAGATGAGCGCGCAATCGAAGCACCCCTCGAACGAGAGGGCGCATCTCCAGATAGAGTTGCTTTGGTGCTTGCGAGGGCTAAAGCAGACGAGGTGAGCGCCCGGTTTCCGGACGCGCTCATCATTGGCTCGGACCAGACCATGTCGCTTGGCGATCGTGTGTTTCACAAGCCGCACGACATGGCTGACGCCGCCAATCATCTGAGATCACTCTCGGGACAAACACATCGCCTGAACAGTGCGATCGCCATCATCCGGAATGGTGCACTTTTATGGGAGCATGTGTCACACGCGTCGCTGACGATGCGCGTTCTGTCGGCGGATTTCATATCGCGCCATCTCGCACGCGTCGGCAACACGGCGCTTGGCAGCGTTGGCGCCTATCAGCTGGAGGGCGAGGGAATTCAACTTTTCAGCAAGATCGACGGCGACTACTTCACGATCCTTGGCCTGCCGATGCTGCCGCTGCTCGCGAAACTAAGGGGATTGGGTGCGATTGATGGATGATTCACGTGAAACATTCGGCCCGAATGCCTTCGTCACCGGCTTCCCCGTGCGGCACTCACGTTCGCCTTTGATCCACGGATACTGGCTGAAAAAGCTTGGGATTGCCGGAAGCTACCGCGCATACGAGGTTGCTCCCGCCGATTTTGCAGCATTCATTGGATCGCTCAAGGATCAAAGCTCGGGCTTTATCGGCGGCAATGTCACCATTCCGCACAAGGAGTTGGCCTGCCAGCTCGCGGACAGCCCGGATGAACTCTCCCAGGAACTCGGCGCATCCAATACGTTATGGCTGGAGGAAGGAAAACTCCATTCGACCAATACCGACGGTCACGGATTTACCGCCAACCTGAACGCGCGCCACCCTGGCTGGGATAAACACGAGACCGCAATAATACTCGGTGCAGGCGGCGCCAGCCGGGCGGTGATACAGGCGGTGCGCGACCGCGGCTTCAGGGAGATCCATGTCGTCAACCGGACCGCGGCTCGCGCGCAGGAACTTGCCGATCGTTTTGGAGACAAAGTCTATGCGCATCCGATGGGAGCGCTCGCGGAGGTCATGAAAGGTGCTGGTCTTTTCGTCAACACGACATCGCTCGGTATGGACGGCGAAACAGCACCGGCAATCGATTTTTCCCCGCTCGACAGTAACGCGCTCGTCACAGATATCGTCTATGTGCCGCTGAAGACACCCTTGCTGAAACAAGCCGAGGAGCAGGGTTTCGCGATCGTGGATGGACTTGGTATGCTGCTTCATCAGGCGGTGCCGGGCTTCGAGAAATGGTTCAGCAAGCGGCCGGTGGTCGATGACGAGCTTCGTGCACTCGTCGTCGCAGATATGGAAAAACACAGATGATCCGGATCGGTCTCACGGGTTCCATAGGGATGGGGAAATCAACGGCGGCAAAGCTCTTTGCCGGAGCCGGTATCCCCGTCAATGATTCCGATGCTGTGGTCCACGAGCTTTATGCCGGCGAGGCAGCGCAGTTGATCGAAGCTGAGTTCCCGGGCACCGTTCGGAACGGCGTCGTCGACCGTCAGGAACTTGGGCGTCAGCTTTCGCGCCGACCAGATGGCTTCAAAACGCTCGAAGCAATCGTTCATCCGCTGGTTCGCCAGCGCGAAACGGAATTCGTGGAACGCGAAAAAGCACGAGGATCGGAGATAATCCTGCTCGATATCCCGTTGCTTTTCGAAACTGGTGCGGAGACGCGGGTCGACATAGTCGTGGTCGTGAGCTGCGATCCACAGATTCAGCGCGATCGGGTGCTTGCGCGACCGGGCATGACCGAGGAAAAATTCAATATGATTCGCTCGCGGCAGACCCCGGACGCCGAAAAGCGGGAGCGTGCCGATTATGTCATCGACACGGGACACGCCATCGAAATTACGCGGGCGAGGGTGATTGAAATCATCGGGGTCTTGAAAGCGCGGATCGCGAAGGGAGATTTCCGGAATGCGTGAAATCATTTTCGATACGGAAACCACCGGTCTCGACAGCCGCATGGATCGCATCATCGAAATCGGCGGCGTCGAGCTTTTGAACCATTTCCCGACCGGCCGCACGATCCATATCTATATCAATCCGGGAGATCAGAAAGTTCATCCCGATGCGCTCGCCGTTCACGGTATTACCGACGAGTTTTTGAAGGACAAGAAGCCTTTCTCCGCAGTGGTCGAAGAGATCATCGAGTTCTTCGGTGACGCAAGGTGGATCGCGCACAATGCGACCTTCGATATGGGTTTTGTGAATGCCGAACTCGCTCGCCTTGGCATACCGCCGGTCCTGCCGGAGAGGGTCGTTGATACGCTTTCTCTCGCTCGGCGCAAACATCCGATGGGACCGAATTCGCTCGATGCCCTCTGCCGCCGCTACGGTATAGACAACTCACACCGCACAAAACACGGTGCACTTCTCGACTCCGAACTGCTTGCCGAGGTCTATATAGAGATGATCGGCGGGCGTCAGACCGCTCTCGGTTTGAGCGTTTCGGCAACAAGCGGGGCAGGCGACGCCGAGATTGTTCTGGATGAGGCCGTTGACATAGGTTTGGAGCGGCCCAGGCCCCTCGCGCCGCGCCTTAGCGAAGCGGAAGCTCAGGCTCACGATGCGTTGATTGCCGCACTCGGCACCAAAGGCATCTGGGCCAGATACGATCGTCCAAATTAAAAATGCCCGGGCTTTGACCCGGGCACGGCTGTCAAAATCACGTGCTTCGAATCAATTTGTCTGCACCTTTGCGCGCGTCTGCTCTTCGGCGACGCGTTGTGCAAACATCTGTGCGAAGTCGATCGGGTCGATCATCAGCGGCGGGAAGCCGCCATTGCGCGTAACATCGGCAATGATCTGGCGGGCAAACGGGAAGAGCATGCGCGGGCATTCGATGAAGAGAACGGGCAGCATGTGTTCTTGCGGGAAGCCGGCAACGCGGAAGACGCCGCCGTAAACGAGTTCGGCATGAAAGACCGTCTTGTCGCCATCCTTGGCCTCGGCGTTGAGCGACAGCACAACATCGAAGTCCGTATCCGAAAGAGGATTGGCATTGACGTTGACGTTGATATTGATCGCCGGCGCCTTGTCGCGCGCTTGAAGTGACCGCGGCGCACCCGGATTTTCGAAGGAAAGGTCCTTCGTGTACTGAGCGAGAATGGTGAGGCTCGGGCTTGTCGTGCCGCTGCCGTTGTTTTCATCAGCCATTGGATTTTCCTCGAGGGGCATTGGATGTTGCCGCCATCTAACATTTCGGGAAAAGGCTTACAACCCTGGGCGAATCGGTCTCTACTCCCCGAGCCGCTTGCCTGACCAGGGAGACTTGTCGTTAGGCTCGCGGCGATAATCGTCCTCGTCAAGATCAACAACTTTTGAATCCGGCTTGGATTGGTTGCTGAATCCGGACGATCGCGACGCGCTAGAGCCTCTCGCCGCCTCAACGATAACGAATCGCTTGCGGATGTAGTTCCAGGCAAGATCACGAACGGCCGGGATGAAAAGCGCGATGGCGATAATGTCCGAAATAAATCCCGGAACGATGAGAAGCAGCGACGCGATGACGAGCATGGCTGGCCGCAGAAGCTCCCGGCCAGGTATTACGCCGTTTCTCCCCTCGCTCGACATACGCTGCAGGATGCCGATCCCCTGGCGACGAAGCAGAGCCATGCCGATCACAACGCTCAGCACGACGAGACCAAGGGTTGCCAGTAGGCCGACTGCGCGCCCGACGATTACGAAGCCCGCTATCTCCGCCAGCGGCAGCAGCAGCACAAAACCTGGTAGCATTGCAAGTCGCATCGTCTCTCCAACCGGCGCTCGCCGGGCCTCAATGGCAATCGCAAGATTGCGGCTATTTGAATCATCTGTCTATGCGGACTATATGGGAGTACAAATCATAGATGTTAACGGTGGCTGCGGCACGATATGAGTTCAAACGACTTCATCACTTTGTTTTTCCTTGTGGCGGCGGTGCTGATTTTTTTCCAGCTCCGCAGTGTTCTGGGACGCCGCACGGGAAATGAGAAGCCGCCGCGCGATCTCTTTACGCCGCGCGATGCCGCCGGTCCTGAGCATTCCGATGCCGGCAAGGTCGTGACGCTTCCGCGCCGCGATACGCCTGCAGAGGAAGAAGGCCGCTTTGCAGTGGTCGACGCTTTTGCGGCCCCCGGTACGCCGCTCAATGAGCCCCTGCGTGCGCTCAGTAAAGCCGACCCAGCCTTCGCACCTAAGGAATTTTTGAACGGCGCGAAGATGGCTTACGAAATGATCGTCATGGCTTATGCCGACGGTGACAGAAAGACGTTGAAGAATCTTTTGTCCCGCGAGGTCTATGACGGTTTTGATGCGGCCATCGCAGATCGCGAGGCCAAGGGCGAGAAAGTGAAATCCACCTTTGTCGGCATCGATAAGGCGGACATCACACAGGTGGAAGTCAAAGGCAGCGAGGCACAGATTACGATCCGTATCGCCAGCCAGCTGATCTCCGCGACCTACGACAAAGCTGACAAGCTGATAGAAGGCGATGTCGAGAACGTTGCCGAAGTCAACGATATCTGGACCTTTGCCCGCGATACGCGATCGCGCGATCCCAATTGGAAACTCGTGGCGACCGAATCGGAAACATGAGTGACGATAAAGCGGGCTTCGTTCTGCAAGCTGCCGGTTTCGATGAACTCAAGGGCTGGAAGGATGATGATCCCTCCAGCCTTTTTGAAGTCATGGAAGCGTGCCGCAGCCAAGTTACCGGCACGAAACCCTACCGCACCGGATCGCTCGGCCTGAGCACCGACGATCTTTTGCCTCTGCTTAAGGCAGCCCGAAATGCGAAACCCGCATCTGCTTCGGAAGCCCGATCCTTCTTTGAGCAGAACTGTCGGCCGTTCTTTATCAAAAAACTGGACGGTGGCCGGGGTTTCGTTACCGCTTTTTACGAACCGGAAATCGCCGTTTCCGACAAGCTCGATTCTACTTATCGCTTCCCGTTCTACCGGCGACCCGATGATCTGATCGAGCTCGACAATAGCAACCGCCCCGTAGGCCTCGATTCATCCTATGCCTTTGGTCGCCTCCAGGATGGAGAGATAAGCGCCTATCCCGACCGGCAAGCGATCGACCAAGGCTTCCTCGACGGTCGAGGCCTTGAAATCGCCTGGGCGAAATCCAAGGTCGATGTCTTCTTCGTGCATGTGCAGGGCGCGGCGCGATTGCGCTACCCGGATGGACGGAAGGCGCGTATCACATATACGGCAAAGGCCGGGCATCCTTTCTCCGCCATCGGCAAGCTGTTGGTCGACCGCGGCGAAATCGACCGTGCGAACATTTCCATGCAGTCGATTCGCGCCTGGCTCGCAGCGCATCCAGAGCAGGTCGATGATGTTCTCTGGCACAATCGGTCCTATATTTTCTTCCGCGAGGCGCCGGTTGCCGCGTCTAAAGCTGGACCAGTTGCTGCAGCGAAAGTGCCGTTGGTCGCCGGACGGTCGCTTGCCGTCGACCGCCTGATACATACCTTCGGTTTTCCCTTCTTCATCCGTTCCGAAAGCCTGACCCATCTTGATAAGGGTAGGCCGTTCCAGCGTTTGATGCTTGCCTTGGACACTGGCTCCGCGATCGTCGGTCCTGCGCGTGGCGATATTTTTACGGGTTCCGGCGATGAAGCGGGCGAATTGGCGGGTACGGTGCGCAACGACGCGGACTTTGCCATCCTCATTCCGAACGCTGCGGCTGGAAGGTTCGGCTGATGACGCGAGACCGCAAGCTCAGCACGGACGAGCGAATTCTATGGGGCAAGGTTGCGCGCAGTACGCGGCCGCTCGCCGGCAAGAAGGGCGAGTTGACTGAACTCGATGCCTTTCTTGTGGAAACCGAAGCCGAGGTCGCGAATGCCGTACAGAAATCATCTGCCGACACGGAAATGCAAGCTGCAGCGCTGCCCGCGGCAGCGAAGCAGCCTTCCGGCACCCACCATCCACTGGAGCGGCCCGTCAAACGCAAGATCGCCAAAGGCCGGCTGGCACTAGAGGCGCGTATCGATCTCCACGGCCTCGTGCAAAGCCAAGCCCACGTCATGCTTCTCGATTTCCTCATCCGCGCGCACGAGCGCGGCATGCGGCATGTGCTGGTGATCACCGGCAAGGGCAGTTCGATGGGGAGCGAAGGTGCGTTGAAACGGGCTGTACCGCTCTGGTTTTCGAAGCCGGAATTCCGCTATCTGATCTCGTCTTACGAAGCGGCTGCGCACCACCACGGCGGCGAGGGCGCGCTTTATATCCGGCTCTCCCGGCGGCAGGGGGACAGGTCATGACGCCGTTCGGCGAAGCTGTTCGAAAGCTTCGGGCGCGCAAAGGCGTGTCGCAAAAGCAGATGGCAGCGGCGCTCAACGTCTCGCCTGCCTATCTCTCCGCACTCGAACATGGAAAACGCGGCTTGCCGACCTTCGACCTGCTTCAGCGGATCGCCGGCTATTTCAACATCATCTGGGATGAAGCTGAGGAACTCTTCCTGCTCGCCCGCGCATCGGACCCGCGCGTGGTGATTGATACCGCAGGTCTCCCCCCCGAATATACGGCTTTTGCCAATCGTTTGGCGGGCCGGATTCGCAACCTTGACAGTGCAGCTTTGGCCGAGCTCGCCGCTACGCTTGAAAATCTCGGCAAAGCTGACGGAAAAGCGTCATAATCCCCTGCTTTATGCCGGATTCCCAGGCTCTGCCATTGGGAATGGCGTCCAAAAACCCTATATTCCGAAATGAAAAAGGCCGGTGATTCGCAAGGCTCTCCGGGCTCCTACAACAGGGAAATTCAAAGACAGCATGACCGATATACCAGCGACGGAAAACGGCGTTAGCACCGAATATGGCGCGGATTCCATCAAGGTCCTCAAGGGACTTGATGCCGTGCGTAAGCGCCCCGGCATGTATATCGGTGACACCGACGACGGTTCCGGCCTGCATCACATGGTTTATGAGGTCGTCGACAACGCAATTGACGAGGCGCTGGCCGGCCATGCCGACATCGTCACCGTCACGCTCAACCCCGACGGCTCGGTCACCGTGACCGACAACGGCCGCGGTATTCCAACGGATATACACACCGGCGAAGGTGTTTCCGCAGCCGAAGTCATCATGACGCAGCTTCATGCCGGCGGTAAGTTCGACCAGAATTCCTACAAAGTTTCCGGCGGCTTGCATGGCGTCGGCGTCTCGGTCGTCAACGCGCTGTCGGTCTGGCTGAAACTGAAGATCCGCCGGCAGGGTAAGATTCATGAAATGAGCTTCACGCATGGCGTTGCCGATGCGCCGCTCAAGGTGACGGGTGAGGCGGGCAGCGACACAGGCACGGAAGTCAGCTTCATGCCGAGCACCGGAACCTTCACGATGACGGACTTCGATTACGGCACGCTGGAGCACCGCCTTCGCGAGCTTGCCTTCTTGAATTCCGGTGTCCGCATTTTGCTGACAGACAAGCGTCATTCGGACATCAAGCAGGAAGAAATGCGTTATGACGGCGGCCTAGAGGCCTTCGTTTCCTATCTCGATCGTGCCAAGAAACCTCTGGTCGACAAGCCTGTCTCCATTCGCGGCGAAAAGGACGGAATTACCGTCGAAGTCGCAATGTGGTGGAACGACAGCTATCATGAAAATGTGCTCTGCTTCACCAACAATATTCCACAGCGCGACGGCGGCACGCATATGGCCGGCTTCCGCGCCGCGCTGACGCGCCAAGTTGTGTCCTATGCCGATAGCTCCGGTATTACCAAGAAGGAGAAAGTCACACTCCAGGGCGAAGACTGCCGCGAGGGCCTGACGGCTGTCCTTTCGGTGAAGGTGCCGGATCCGAAGTTCTCGTCGCAGACGAAGGACAAGCTGGTTTCCTCGGAAGTCCGTCCGGTGGTCGAAAGCCTCGTCAATGAAGCGCTCAGCACATGGTTTGAAGAGCATCCGAGCGAGGCCAAGGTGCTCGTCGGCAAGGTCGTAGAGGCCGCCGCGGCCCGCGAAGCGGCTCGTAAGGCCCGCGAACTGACGCGCCGCAAAGGTGCGCTCGATATCGCCTCGCTGCCTGGCAAGCTTGCCGATTGCTCCGAGCGCGACCCTGCGAAGTCCGAAGTCTTCCTCGTCGAGGGTGACTCCGCGGGCGGCTCTGCAAAACAGGGACGTTCCCGTGAAAACCAGGCGATCCTGCCTCTGCGAGGCAAGATTCTCAATGTCGAGCGTGCCCGCTTCGACAAGATGCTCTCCAGCCAGGAAATCGGCACGTTGATTACCGCGCTCGGCACGGGGATCGGCAAAGACGAGTTCAGCGCCGACAAGCTTCGCTACCACAAGATCATCATCATGACGGATGCCGACGTCGACGGTGCCCACATCCGCACGCTTCTGCTGACATTCTTCTTCCGTCAGATGCCGGAGCTGATCGAGCGCGGCCATCTCTACATCGCCCAGCCGCCGCTCTACAAGGTTTCGCGCGGCAAGTCCGTTCAGTACGTGAAAGACGAAAAGGCGCTAGAAGATTATCTGATCGGCCAGGGCCTTGAGGATGCGGCGCTGAGGCTCGCAAGCGGCGAAGTCCGCGCCGGTCAGGATCTGCGCGAAGTTATCCTCGATGCATTGCGCCTGCGTGCGTTGCTCGAAAACCTGCATTCCCGTTACAATCGCGCTGTCGTTGAGCAGGCGGCAATCGCCGGGGCACTGAACGCCGAAGCGGTCAGCGATCGTGCCAGGGCCGAACAGCTCGCGACTGACGTCGCCAAGCGACTAGACATCATCGCCGAGGAAACCGAGCGCGGCTGGGAAGGCGGCCTGACCAGCGAAGGCGGGTTGCGGCTTGAGCGAATGGTGCGCGGCGTCAAGGAAGTCGTCGTGCTCGACATGGCGCTGATTGGATCGCAGGATGCGCGACAGATTGATCAGCTCTCGTCGCGCCTCAAAGAAATCTACCAGAGCCCACCGGCGCTTTCGCGCCGCGACGGAGATACCGAAATTTCCGGTCCGCGCGCTCTGCTCGATGCAATTTTTGCAAGCGGCCGCAAGGGACTGACGATGCAGCGCTACAAGGGCCTTGGCGAAATGAATGCCGAGCAGCTCTGGGAGACGACGCTCGACCCGAACGCCCGTTCGCTGCTACAGGTCAAGGTAAACGACGCGACGGATGCGGATGGCCTTTTCGCCCGGCTGATGGGCGACGAAGTCGAGCCGCGCCGCGAATTCATTCAGGATAACGCGCTCAGCGTTGCAAATCTCGATATCTAATTGATTTCTTGTACAAAAAGGCGCGTTCATGGCGCCTTTTTCTTTCACAGAATCAATTAGCAACGAATTTTCCGTTGAAGGCCACCTCCGCAAGCGGCATGCGCTGACTTGGCACTTCGCGTGCCTGGTTGCGCTCCGACAGAACGCTCTTGTCGCCAAGGCGGCCGATGGCTATTCCGGCCTCGACGCGATAGCCTTCCGGAATGGCGAAGGCTAGCCTGATTTCGTCATGTTTGATTCCGCCCATGCCATGGGCGTAGAAGCCGGAAAAGCGTGCCTGGAGGGCGAGATGCCCCCACGAGGCACCAGCGTCGAACGAATGCGTATAGCGCGGTTTGTTCTCCGAGAAAGCGCCACTAAAACTGCGTGAGACAACGAAGATCAGCGCGCAAGCATTTTTTGCCCATTCCTGGTTCGATTCCACGAGCAGGCTAAGATGCTTCTCGAAATGTTCCGTGCCCCTAAGGGCGTAGATGAAGCGCCAAGGCTGCTGGTTGCCGGAAGATGGCGCCCAATGAGCTGCGTCAAGGATCGTCAGCAATTGCTCTTCGGCTATGGTTTCGCCCGTGAAAGCACGTGGCGACCAGCGATCGAGAAACATCGCATCGATCGGATATTCGGATGTGCGGCTATTGGCTTCGGTCATCTTGTTTCCGGATAGTGGTTGAGGGGCTGGAGCGAATGATATTGCCCGCGAACAGAACTTTGCAAGCAAACCCGTCGCCGCAGATGCTTCTCCCTTCATTCAATCCGGCGTGCCAAATTCAGTTCCGGCGAATTTTTTAACAATGCGTACCGCTTCAGCAAAAAGCCGTAATGACACGCTTAGTCGACTGGTCCATAGGTGATGGTAGTCCGTTTTCGATGAGGAGGAGATTTTATGAAGCTGATGCGCGTTGGCGAACCAGGTCGTGAAAAACCGGCGCTACTCGATTCCGATGGCAAGATCCGCGACCTTTCGGCGCATGTTTCCGACGTCGCTGGCGAGGCGATTTCGCCGGCCGGCCTGGCAAAAATCGCAGCGCTCGACGCGAAAAGCCTTCCGGAATTGGCTCCGGGCCGCATCGGTGCCTGTGTTGCAGGCACGGGCAAATTCATCTGTATTGGCCTGAATTTCTCTGATCACGCTGCCGAAACTGGCGCAACAGTTCCGCCGGAACCGATCATTTTCATGAAGGCCACCTCCGCGATCGTCGGTCCCAACGATAACGTCGTCATCCCGCGTGGTTCCGAAAAGACTGATTGGGAGGTCGAACTCGGCGTTGTGATCGGAAAGACCGCAAAATATGTCACCGAGGCCGAAGCGCTGGACTACGTTGCCGGCTATTGCGTCTCCAATGATGTCTCGGAGCGCGCATTCCAGACGGAACGCTCCGGGCAGTGGACGAAGGGCAAATCCTGCGACACCTTTGGCCCAATTGGCCCCTGGCTCGTTACCAAGGACGAGATCGCCGATCCGCAGAATCTCGGCATGTGGCTGAAGGTCAACGGCCAGACGATGCAGAACGGCTCGTCGAGGACGATGGTCTACGGGGTCGCTTATCTGGTCTCTTATCTCAGCCAGTTCATGTCGTTGCAGCCTGGCGATGTCATTTCCACCGGTACGCCGCCGGGCGTGGGCATGGGTTTGAAACCGCCGCGTTACCTCAAGGCTGGCGATGTCGTCGAACTCGGAATCGAAGGCCTCGGCACGCAGAAGCAGACCTTTGTCGCGGATCGCTGAAGCTGTCCGATCCTTAATAAATGTGAGTGTATTATTTGCCGGGAATCACTTTTCCCGGCATTTCTTTTCGCGACACGGCTGCATTTGTTGCTATGCAACAAATAAGCCTGTTACTCTCAATTGAAGTGCCCGCAAACGATGGAAAGAAGTAGATGGTCTGCCTGACGGCGCTGTCCTTTCCGGCAAAAGAAAGGTGGCGCAACTCATGTTTTATCAGCTTTATGAATTGAACCATGCAGCGATGGCGCCGTTCCGCGCTGCCGCTGATGCGATGAGGCTTGTTTATGCCAATCCGCTTAATCCTTTTTCGCAGACGCCGTTTGGCCGCACGATCGCCGCAAGTCTCGAGATGTTCGAGCGGACGACGCGCCGCTACGGCAAGCCGGAGTTCGGATTGAAGGAAACGGTCGTCGGCGACAGCAAGGTGGCAGTGCGTGAAGAGATCGTCTGGTCGCGTGCTTTCTGCAATCTTTTGCATTTTGCGCGCAACACGCCTTCCGGCCACCGTGATCCCCGAATCTTAATCGTTGCACCGATGTCCGGTCACTATGCAACGCTGCTTCGCGGTACGGTCGAAGCGCTGCTTCCGAGCGCCGATATCTACATCACCGACTGGGTCGATGCCCGCATGGTGCCGATGACGGAGGGAACCTTCGATTTCGATGACTATGTTGATTATGTCATCGAGATGCTGCATTTTCTCGGCCCCGATACGCACGTCATTGCCGTATGTCAGCCCTCCGTGCCTGTGCTGGCCGCCGCCGCCGTCATGGAAGAGGCAAACGACCCGTTGTCACCGTCGTCAATGACACTGATGGGCGGACCGATCGATACTCGCATCAATCCGACAGCGGTCAATAAACTCGCAGAAGAGAGACCGCTGACGTGGTTTGCCGAAAACGTCATCATGAATGTGCCATGGCCACAACCAGGCTTCATGCGGCCGGTTTATCCGGGTTTCCTGCAACTCTCGGGTTTCATGTCGATGAACCTCGACCGGCACGTGGTCGCACACAAGGAGTTCTTCATGCATCTCGTGAAGAACGACGGTGAGCCTGAAAAGCACCGCGATTTCTACGACGAGTATCTTGCCGTGATGGACCTGACCGCGGAATTCTACCTGCAAACGGTCGATCAGGTGTTCATGAAGCACTCCCTGCCGAAGGGCGAGTTGATTCATCGTGGCAAGCGCGTCGATCCGGCCGCAATCCGCAATGTCGCGCTGCTGACAGTGGAAGGCGAGAACGACGACATCTCCGGTGTGGGCCAGACGAAGGCGGCGCAGACGATCTGTGTCAACATCCCCGACGACATGCGCATGCACTACCTTCAGCCCGACGTGGGCCACTACGGCGTCTTCAACGGATCACGCTTCCGCCGCGAGATCGCGCCGCGTATCGTCAACTTCGTCCGCGAGCACTCTCGTTCTGGAAAACTCAGCGTCAAGCGCGTCATCAGGGGCGGCAAATCCGCCTGAGTTAGAGGATGCTGATTTAATCTTGCCTGTTCAAGGCCTTGTCCGATTTCGCGGGCAATCGTCTTGAAGGGTTGGCCAGCGGTAACCACATCGATTTTCAGCGCTCGGTATTCTGCCGGGCGCAGAAAGCGAGGATACCGCACGATGAACCAGTCAGCATTGCTTCGCCCGGATTGGACTCCGGCTACCGTTGCGTTGATGGTGCTCGGCTTCGTGGTCTTCTGGCCTCTGGGCCTGGCCATGCTTGCCTATATCATCTTCGGCGAGCGGCTTCGCGGTTTCAAGCGCGAAGCGAACAACGCGACTGACGGCTTTTTTGCCGGCTGCCGCCGTTCGCATGGCCGCTACCGCCCGCATTTTTCGACCGGCAACGTCGCCTTTGACGATTGGCGGAAGGCCGAGCTTGACCGCCTCGAGGAAGAGCGCCGTAAGCTCGATGAAATGCGCGAGGAATTCGATACCTACATGCGCGAGCTTCGTCGCGCCAAGGATCAGGACGAATTCGACCGTTTCATGCGCGACCGAAAGAATGCAAAGCGCGATGACAATGGCCCGGTTGCCGAATTTCAGACGCCTTAACGTGTCAGTAGATGATCAACAGACCGGCATCAGCGATGCCGGTTTTTCTTTGCCCGGATTTGTTGCGAATCGTATAGAAAAAGCGCTTATGTTTCCGCTCCTTTCCAAGTCGCAACGGACTGCTGCACGAAAACCTGCCCCGCCCGAAACGCGGACGCTGGACGTCGCAGGCAGGCTGATGCCGCTCACGATCAAGCAGCATGATCGCGCAACCCGTATTACGCTGCGCATCGAGCCCGGCGGCAGAGCGCTGAAAATGACGGTTCCGAAGGGCCTTGCGCAGCGCGAGGTCAACGCCTTCCTCGACCGTCATCAGGGATGGCTGTTGACGAAACTGGCAAAGTTCTCCGTCGACAATACCCTTCACGATGGCGGCGAGATCCTTTTGCGCGGCATCAAGCACCGGATCGAACATACCGGCAGTCTGCGCGGCCTCACCGAGGCAGTCATGGTTGGCGACCGGCATGTGCTGAAGGTCAGCGGCCTACCGGAACATCTTGGCCGCCGGATCGCAACCTTTCTTAAGAAGGAGGCGCGCTCTGACCTCGTGCGGCTCGCGCACTTCCACGCACGTTCGATCAAGGCGCCGATCAAGTCGATTTCCATGAAAGACACGCGCAGCCGTTGGGGCTCATGCTCGTCGGAGGGAAATTTGAGCTTTTCCTGGCGCGTCGTCATGGCGCCGGCCTCGGTGATCGATTATCTAGCGGCCCACGAAGTGGCGCATCTCAGAGAAATGAATCACGGCCCGCATTTCTGGGCGCTTTGCCAAAAGCTCTGCCCGCATATGGAAGATGCGAAAACCTGGCTGAAACGCTACGGAAGCCAGCTTCACGCAATCGACTTTGATTGAGCGTTTAGCCGCGGGAAATTAAGCCTTAGTCGCAAATTGGCTCGACTCTTTTGCCTTTTCGTGTCACTTCGCTGCCATGAAACCCGATATCAAAATCTGCGGCCTGAAGAGCGCTGAAGCGATCGAGCGCGCGGTGTATCGCGGCGCGAACCATATCGGTTTTATCTTCTTCGAAAGAAGTCCTCGTTATATCGAGCCGGACGTTGCCGGAAAGCTTGCCGATGCTGTCCGCGGCAAAGCCAAGATCGTCGCCGTCACCGTCGATCCGACGAATGATGAACTCGATGAAATCGTAGCGCTTTTGAAGCCGGACATGATCCAACTTCACGGCAACGAGAGCCCGGAACGCGTCTTGACGATAAAGGCCGTCTACGGTCTCGCGATCATGAAGGTATTCTCTGTTCGCAGCGCCGATGATCTGAAGCGGGTTGAGGCTTATATTGGGATAGCCGACCGGTTTCTCTTCGACGCCAAGCCGCCGAAGGGGTCCGAATTGCCGGGCGGCAACGGGGTTTCCTTCGATTGGAGCCTGCTCGGCCAGCTTGACGATAGCGTGGATTACATGCTTTCCGGTGGGCTGAACAAGGACAACATCGCCGAGGCGCTGACGATCACCAAGGCGCCGGGCATCGACGTATCCTCCGGCGTCGAAAGTGCACCCGGCGTGAAGAGCGTTGCCATGATCGATGATTTTTTCGATGCGGTCGAGAAGGCTTGCGAGCCTGAAACGGTCTCAGGGAGTTGAGAGTGAACCAGACGCTAAAACCGAATTCCTTCCGTTCCGGTCCCGATGAGGATGGCCGTTTTGGCATCTATGGCGGCCGTTTCGTTGCCGAAACGCTGATGCCGCTGATCCTCGATCTACAGGAGGAATGGAACAAGGCGAAGGACGATCAGGAATTCCAGGCGGAACTGAAACATCTTGGCAGACACTACATCGGCCGTCCGAGTCCGCTTTATTTTGCTGAGCGCCTGACTGCCGAGCTTGGCGGCGCGAAGATCTATTTCAAGCGGGAAGAGCTGAACCACACGGGTTCGCACAAGATCAACAACTGCATCGGCCAGATCCTGCTTGCCAAGCGCATGGGCAAAACGCGCATCATCGCTGAAACTGGTGCGGGCCAGCATGGGGTTGCCTCTGCAACGGTCGCCGCCCGCTTTGGCCTTCCCTGCGTCGTCTATATGGGCGCGACGGATGTCGAGCGCCAGGCGCCGAACGTTTTCCGCATGAAGCTGCTTGGCGCCGAGGTGAAGCCGGTGACAGCAGGTCACGGCACGCTGAAGGATGCGATGAACGAAGCCCTGCGCGACTGGGTCACCAATGTCGATGACACCTACTATCTGATCGGCACCGCAGCCGGGCCGCATCCCTATCCGGAAATGGTTCGCGATTTCCAGGCGGTCATCGGCGCGGAAGCCAAGGAGCAGATGATGGAGGCCGAAGGACGTCTGCCGGATCTTGTCATCGCTGCGGTTGGCGGCGGTTCGAATGCAATCGGCATCTTCCATCCGTTCCTGGATGACGAAGGCGTAAAGATCGTCGGCGTCGAAGCCGGCGGCAAGGGTTTGCAAGGCGATGAGCACTGCGCTTCAATCACGGCCGGCTCGCCGGGTGTCCTTCACGGCAATCGCACGTATCTGCTCCAGGACGGTGATGGTCAGATCAAGGAGGGCCACTCGATTTCGGCCGGCCTCGATTATCCCGGCATCGGCCCCGAGCATTCCTATCTGAACGATATTGGCCGCGTCGAATACGTGCCGATCATGGATCACGAGGCGCTCGATGCCTTCCAGACGCTGACCCGCCTCGAGGGTATCATTCCGGCGCTTGAGCCGTCGCATGCGCTGGCCGAAGTCATCAAGCGCGCGCCGAGAATGGGCAAGGACGAGATCATCCTGATGAACCTCTCCGGCCGCGGCGACAAGGACATCTTCACCGTCGGCAAGATTCTGGGAATGGGTGTGTAAGTCATGACCGCACGTATGGATAAACGCTTTGCCGATCTGAAGGCTGAAGGCCGTCCGGCGCTCGTGACCTATTTCATGGGCGGCGACCCGGACTACGAGACCTCGCTCGGCATCATGAAGGCGTTGCCGGAAGCCGGTTCTGATGTCATCGAACTCGGCATGCCGTTCTCCGATCCGATGGCCGATGGCCCGGCAATCCAGATGGCTGGCCAGCGCGCGCTAAAGGGCGGACAGACGCTTAAGAAGACGCTGCAGCTGGCAGCCGATTTCCGTAAGGGTGACAACGCGACGCCGATCGTGATGATGGGCTATTACAATCCCATCTATATCTACGGGGTCGAGAAGTTCCTGGACGATGCGCTCGCATCAGGCATCGATGGCTTGATCGTCGTCGATCTTCCGCCGGAAATGGATGACGAGCTTTGCATTCCAGCAATCAGGAAGGGCATCAATTTCATCCGTCTGGCAACGCCGACGACCGATGACAAGCGCCTTCCGACGGTACTGAAGAACACGTCTGGCTTTGTCTACTACGTTTCGATGAACGGCATCACCGGTTCGGTCCTGCCTGATCCATCGCTGGTCTCCGGGGCCGTGAAGCGCATCAAGCAGCATACCAATCTGCCCGTTTGCGTCGGTTTCGGCGTCAAGACTGCCGATCACGCCAAGGTCATCGGCAGCTCCGCCGATGGCGTCGTGGTTGGTACGGCCATCGTCAATCAGGTGGCGATGAGCCTGAGCAGCGACGGAAAGGCCACAGCAGATACAGTCCAGGCCGTGGCCACCCTCGTCCGTGGTCTTTCATCCGGAACGCGTTCGGCGCGCCTTGTTGCTGCCGAATAGTGTCCCCACATTGGCTGTAGTCAATCAGGAGTTTTCGACTTGAACTGGATCACCAACTACGTTCGCCCGCGCATCAATTCCATGCTGGGCCGTCGTGAAGTGCCGGAGAACCTCTGGATCAAGTGCCCGGAAACGGGCGAGATGGTCTTCCACAAGGATTTGGAAGACAACAAGTGGGTCATTCCGGCCTCGGGCTATCACATGAAGATGCCGGCAAAGGCGCGCCTTGCCGACCTTTTCGACAACGGTGAATACGAGTCGCTGCCGCAGCCGAAGGTCGCGCAGGATCCGCTGAAATTCCGTGATTCCAAGAAATACACGGATCGCCTGAAAGACAGCCGCCTCAAGACAGAACAGGAAGACACGATCCTCGCTGGCGTTGGCAAGGTTCGCGGGCTGAAACTCGTCGCCGTCGTGCACGAGTTCAACTTCATGGGAGGTTCGCTCGGTATTGCTGCCGGTGAGGCGATCGTCAGAGCCTTCGAGCGTGCGATTTCCGAAAAGTGCCCGCTCGTCATGTTCCCGGCTTCCGGCGGCGCGCGCATGCAGGAAGGCATCCTTTCGCTGATGCAACTGCCGCGCACCACCGTTGCCGTTGATATGCTCAAGGAAGCTGGCCAGCCCTATGTCGTCGTTCTCACTAACCCGACCACGGGCGGCGTAACGGCTTCCTACGCTATGCTGGGTGATCTGCATTTGGCAGAGCCGGGCGCTGAAATCTGCTTCGCCGGCAAGCGCGTCATCGAGCAGACGATCCGCGAGAAGCTGCCGGAAGGTTTCCAGACCTCGGAATACCTTCTCGAGCACGGCATGGTCGACATGGTCGTCAAACGGCACGATATTCCGGAAACGCTTGCGCGGGTCCTGAGCATCCTGACCCGCAAGCCCGCCAACTCGCTTGCGGTGAATGGCGGCACGATCGCAATCGCAGCGAGCGCCTGATTGATACAAACCTGCTTGGGCGGGGTGCTGAATGATACCCAGGGGCCAGACCGCAGTGAGTGAAGCAGCGCAGGAGATCGACAAACTCATGGGATTGCATCCCAAGGGTTTCGATCTTTCGCTCGATCGCATCACCCGCCTTCTCGAAGTACTCGGCAATCCGCAGAACCGGCTGCCGCGGGTCATTCATGTCGCCGGAACAAATGGCAAGGGTTCGGTTACAGCCTTTTGCCGCGCATTGCTGGAAGCCGGTGGCTACGGCGTCCATGTCCATACCTCGCCACATCTGGTCAACTGGCATGAACGCTACCGGATCGGTCTTAAGGGCGGCCGGGGTAAGTTTGTCGACGATTCGGTTTTTGCAGAAGCGCTTCGGCGCGTTGCTGAAGCGAATGCCGGCCAGAAAATCACGGTCTTTGAAATCTTGACGGCGGTGACTTTTCTTCTCTTTTCCGAGCACCCGGCCGATGCGGCAATCATCGAGGTGGGTCTCGGCGGACGGTTTGATGCGACAAACGTCATCTCCGATCCGGCCGTTTCGGTTATCATGCCGATCTCGCTCGATCATCAGCCCTATCTCGGCGACCGCGTCGAACTGATCGCGGCCGAAAAGGCCGGCATCATGAAGGCCGGGCACGCCGTGGTGATCGGTCATCAGGAATATGATGCAGTCCTGGATGTCTTGATGTCGACTGCCGAGCGCTTGCATTGCCCGACCGCTGTCTTCGGCCAGGATTACATGGCGCATGAGGAATATGGCCGCCTCGTCTATCAGGACGAATTCGGTCTCGCCGATCTGCCGTTGCCGCGCCTTCCCGGCCGCCATCAATATGCCAACGCCGCAGCAGCAATCCGCGCCGTCAAGGCAGCAGGTTTTGTCGTCACCGAAGCGATGATGGAAAAGGCTATGAATTCCGTCGAATGGCCTGGTCGCCTTCAGCGGCTGACCGAGGGCCGCCTTATCGCACACGCCCCGGCCGGTGCCGAAATCTGGATCGATGGAGGCCATAATCCCGGTGCTGGCGAAGTTATCGCCGAGGCCATGGCGAATTTCGAGGAAAAGCAGCCGCGGCCGCTCTACCTCATAACCGGCATGATCAATACCAAGGACCCGGTCGGCTATTTCAGGGCCTTCGTCGGGCTTGCGGAAAAGGTCTTCTGCGTACCGATCCGTGGCAGCGAGGCGATGATCGATCCGGTGATCCTGTCAAATTCTGCCTATGATGCCGGCCTTGTTGCAGAGCCGAAGGCCACAGTCGGTGAAGCGTTGGACGCGATCAAGGAGATCCTTGATCCGCAAGCTCCGGCGCCCAGAATCCTGATCGGCGGGTCGCTCTATCTCGTCGGCGATGTTCTTGCTGACAACGAAACACCCCCGAAATGAAACCGAAATGTGGAAGCATTCTGCAGACTCAATTGTCGCAGAATGCCTATTCTTGTGACGACGTAAACCACGTCGCAAAACTATCGCTTCAATCGGGGATTTTCGCGACACCACGGATCACTATTTCGGCAGGTTTCTTGGCAGCCAGAGCCACGCAATGATTCCGACGACAAGCATGAGCAACCCTCCGACTCCGACTGCGACATGCAACCCGGTAAGGAAGGCTTCTTTGGCCTGTGCGACGGTCTCAGGGGGAAGGCCTGGCCGATCCAGGGTCTCGTTGAGCGTGCCCGCTACGCCGGGACCAAGCAGGCGGAAGCTCAGGGCGGCCAGCGATCCGAGCAGAGTGATGCCGAGCGCATTTCCCAGCTCGTTGCTGGTTTCCGCGATGGATCCGGCCGCGCCGGCCCGTTCGGGCGAAACCGCCGAGACAGCGACCTCGGCCACGAGGCTGAACGACAGTCCGTAGCCGATGCCGGCGATGAGCGTTGATGCGATGAAGGCCGCGCCACCAACCTCAGTGCTTGTAAGCAGCAGTAAGATGACGCCTGCGCCTATCAGTAGATGCGTCGCCACAAGAGCAGTCTTGCGGCCGATCCACTCCACGATGCGAGCGGTGCCTACGCATGTCGCAGTCAGCACGATGGCCCCCGGCAGCGTCAGCAGCGCCGTGGTGAAGACATCGAAGCCGAGCACCGATTGCAGATAGATCCCGGACAGGTAGCCGGCGACAGACCAGACGACGAGGGATAAAAGTCCGGTCAGGATCGCGATGGAGAAAACGCGATCTCGAAATAGGCTGAGATCGAGCAGCGGATAGTCGATGCGGGTCTGTCGGCGTAGGAACAGCACGAGGGCAAGAATGCCGATGATCCCGCCGGCGGACTGCGCCGCCGTAATACCCTCGGCTGCGGCGAACTTGAGCGACCAGGTGAACAGCAGGATGCCGGCGAACGACAGCAGGAGACTCGGCAGGTCGATCCGACCATAGGTCGTCGAGCGGACCTCGCGAAGCAGGATCGGCGCGACGATGAGGAAGGCGAGCACGACGGGGACATTAATGAGGAACACGACGCCCCACTTGAACTGCCTGAGCAACATGCCGCCGATAAGGGGACCAATGGCGAAGCCGGCTGCGAATGTCGCGGCGAAGATGCCGATGGCCCGCGCGCGCAGCCGCGGATCGGGAAACAGGGCGCTGACGATTGCCAGCCCCGACGGCAGCAATGTCGCACCGCCCAGCCCCATGAGCGCCCGTGCGGCGATCAGCATCAATGGAGATTGCGAATAGGCCGCGCCGAGCGATCCCGCACCGAATACCACCGCGCCCACCATAATGAGCTTGAGCCGCCCATAGCGGTCACCGATATTGCCGAAGACGATCAGCAGGGAGCCGACCACGAAGCCGTAGATGTCGAGAATCCAGAGCGCCTGGTCGGCTGTCGGCGTCAGGGCGGACGTGACGTGCGGCATGGTGAGGTAGAGAATCGAGCCGTCCATTGCGACGAGCAGGACCAGCGGCAGCACGGCCATGAGGCCGAGCCATGCCTTTCTGTTCACGGAGCTTGGAAGTGCCATATCGGTCATTGGGTAAATTCCTTCTGCGAACGGCGCGCGCAGGCGTGCCGCTTCGGCCGCTGACGAAAGACCAGCGGATGGTTGCGTTGGAAGGGTTGTATCTATATACTTTAAGTAAGTTACATTTGGTATATAGAGATGTCAAGCACACCCGATGACACGCAGATCCCGAAGCGCGTCCGTTTGAGCCGTGACCAGCGGCTATGCCAGCTTCTCGACGTGGCGTGGCGGCTCGCGCGCGAAGAAGGCACCGATGCCCTGACGCTGCCGCGCATGGCGGACGAGGCCGGCGTTACAAAGCCCGTAATCTACAGCCATTTCGGTACCCGCAACGGCCTGTTGACGGCTCTCTATCAGGACTTCGACGCGCGCCAGACGGCGGTGATCGACGCCGCGCTCGAAGCCTGCGCGCCGATCTTGGAAAAAACCGCAAGGGTCATCGCTTCGTCCTATGTCGAATGCGTGCTGGCCCAGGGTCGCGAGATTCCCGGCGTGTTGGCCGGACTTGCGGGCTCCCCCGAACTGGAGGCCGTCAAACGCGACTATCAACTGGCGTTCATCGAGAAATGCCGAAAGGCGTTGGCGCCGTTCACGGGCCCAAAGGGCATCATGCAGTCAAGCTTCTGGGCGGTGCTCGGGGCGGCCGATTCGTTATCTCATGCCGCTGCGACGGGACAAATCACCATCGAACAAGCTCAAGACGAACTCTATGAGATCATCGTTGCAATGGTGAGCAGGAGCTTTCACACTTAACGGGCGGCAGGCAATCGCAGGACTCAGGCAGTTTCGCTACGAAGCTACTTCGGCTCATGCAATCGCCCGACCGCTCTCTTCGGCCAGGATTACATGGCGCATGAAAAACATGGCCGCCTCGTCTATCAGGACGAATTCGGTCTCGCCGATCTGAGTTGCCGCGCCTTCCCGGCCGCCATATACCGACGCCGCAGCAGCAATCCGCGCCGTCAAGCCAGCAGGTTTTGTCGTCACCGAAGCGATGATGGAAAGGCTATGAATTCCGTCGATGGCCAGAGCTTCAGCGGGTCGCCTTGTCGCACATGTCCCGGCCGGTGCCGAAATCCGGGTCGATGTCGGGCCCGTCGGTGAAGCGCTGGACACGATCGAGGAGGTCCTTGATCCGCAGGCTCCGGTCGGCGATGTTCTTGCTGACAACGAAATACCCCCGAAATGAAAAAAGCCCGGTCAGAGCCGGGCTTTTTCTCTCAATATGCAATGAAATCACGCGGCGTTCGAAATCCAGCTCGAAAGAGCGGTCTTCGGAGCAGCGCCGACCTTGATATCGGCAACTTCACCAGCCTTGAAAATGGCAAGCGTGGGGATCGAGCGGACGCCGAACTGGGCTGCCAGTTCCGGGTTTTCATCGATATTAAGCTTAGCGACCTTAACCTTGCCTGCGAGTTCGGTTGCAATTTCCTCAAGGCTCGGAGCGATCATCTTGCACGGACCGCACCACTCAGCCCAAAAATCAACGACGACGGGTTCTGCAGATTCCAGAACTTCCGACTGGAAGTTGTTGATATCGACTTTCACGGTAGCCATAGGCTGCTCCTTTAGCGGAATTTACTGTTGATCCACATGTGATGGTGCGGTGCCGAACTTTCAATGTCCGGTATTTCACTTTGTTTTGAGTCCTGCAAGCGCCATTTCGAGCTCCCGCCCGCTCAACGTATAGACAGTGGCGTTCTCGGTATAGACCAGCATGCAATCGATGCGCCTGCCCGGATAGAGCGGCGCCAGGATCTCGCGGTAGATCGCAAGCTGCGCCTGATGCGCAGAGGGAATGTCCTTTTGGGTCGCGGGCGGCACGCGATTGGTTTTATAGTCGAGAACGACGACGCGATCGTCGAATACGGCCAAGCGATCGACACGGCCGGAAACGGCATAGTGGCCCCCCTTCAAGGTGAGCGTCCCCATGATCGAGACTTCCGGCTGCGTGTGCACTGCAAAGATCGCCTGAAGGCTGTCTTCCGTCATTAGTTTCAGCACCGAATCGATCAATCTCTGCCGTTCGGTTTCGGGCCAGAAACGTGCAGCGCGGCTTGCGTAACGCGCCGCCGCGTCCGCTCTCTCGGCTGGAGCGATGTCCGGTAGAGTCTGGAGCATGCGGTGGATCAGACGCCCCTTTTCCAACGACCTGTCGGAGCGTGTTTTTTCCGCAAAGAGCGGCGAATTGATCAACAGGTCATCCGCCTGCTCATCGATGATGGTTCCGGCGCCGGATGGGCTGAGAGGTCTCGGCAACTGCCTTTGCGGCGGGAGCGGCCGGAGAATGCTGGAGGGCAAGGCCTCGCGCTCGTTCCAGTCTTCCAGCTTCTCTGAGCGCTCGAACGTGCGGCCCACTTGCGGCACGCGCCATTTCACGCCCTGCCATTCACCATCCGGTCCTTCGAAGCTTGCCGGTGTAACATGTGGGTGACTGTCTGCCATCGCTGATGAAATCATCATGTGCCAAGTATCGCTGTTTGCCCTGACACCGCGATAACCGCAAACAATCAACCGGTCGGCGGCGCGTGTCATCGCTACATAGAGCAGCCGCCGGTATTCCTCTTCCGCCAATTTCTGAAGTCGTGCCGCATCGGCTTGCGTCATCGAATTGGCAAGGCCGCTGACCGGAACCCAGACAGGTATTGGAGGGGTTTCTGCATTTGTTTCGAGCAGGCGCAGTTTCGGCATGTGGGTATGCGTGAAAGCTTTGGAGCCGCCGTCGACAAGAAAAACGATCGGTGCTTCCAGCCCCTTAGAAGCGTGCACGGTCATGATCCGAACCTCGTTGCGGCCCTTGTCCTGCTCACGCTTCACTTCGGGCGCTTCGAGTTCCAGCGCTGAGATGAAGGATTGCAGGCCGGGCAAGCCCGAGCTTTCGTGATCAATCGTGAATGTGAGGAACTCGTCCAGAATATCGCTGACCTCGGTGCCGAGACGCGCGAGAAACTGCCGCCGGCCGCCGTGAACGCCAAGCAGACGCGCGTAAAAGTCGTGAACGGAGAGGTTTCGCGATTGATGAAGAAGGAGCGTGAGCTTTTCTGTCACGGTCGCATAACGCTCGTGACCGTCGAGTGCGAATTGCTGCAGGTGAGTCCACACGCTTGCATTGTCGCTACGCAGCGCAGCGAGTGCGAAGATATCGTCTTCCGATAGGTCGAACAGCGGGCTCTTGAGCACCGCCGCCAGTGAAAGATCATCCTGCGGCAACAAGAGGAAGCGGCCAAGCGCCAGCAAGTCCTGAACAGCGATATGGCTGGTCAGCCTGAGGCGGTCTGCGCCCGCGACCGGAATATTGTTGCGCCGTTTCAGTGCGCGGGTCAGGGCATTGACGAAGGCATCGCGCTTGCGGACGAGCACAAGGATATCACCCGCCCGAATAAGACGCTCCTTGCCCTTGTCGACGATCGTCTCATGGCCGACAAGCCGCTCGATCGTATGGGCCATCCGCCGCGCAAGAATAGCAGCTGGCGCGCTTTCGGGAGTCGCGTCAAAGGGCGCTGTCCAGTCTTCGTCCTTAACGGTGGCTTCGGGGGCGATCATCTCCCAGAGATCGACGGCACCTGGGTGACCGATGCGGCTAGATCGGTGAACGACCGGTTCTTCGACGGCGCTGAGGCCTCGCGCGTTTTCGGACGATGTGAAGATATGGTCGACCGCAGCGAGAACGTCGGATGTCGAGCGAAAGGAAAGGGGCAGGCGCACGGACGAAAACATTTGACCGCTTGCCGAGACCCGCCTCCTCGTACGTTCGCTCTCCTCGGAGAAACGTTCCGGGCGCGCGCCCTGGAAGGAATAAATCGATTGCTTCTCGTCGCCGACGGCAAACAGCGTCCGCACGACCGGCCGCGCACTTTCGCCGGAAAAGAAATCTTCCGCCAGCGACTGGATCACGCTCCATTGGATTGGGCTCGTATCCTGCGCTTCATCGACCAGAATGTGATCGATGCCCTGGTCGAGCTTATAATGAATCCAAGGCCCGACGCCGCTTTTCGTCAGCAGATCCGCGGTGCGCGTGATGAGATCTTCGAAATCCAGCTGACTGCGCTGCTTTTTCAGGTCGTCATAGTCCCGGTTCAGCCGGTCAGCGAGGATCATCGCTGCATGCGTGGCATTGAACATCCGCATGATCTTGAGGCGGTCGCGGCAGGCGACGACATGCGCGCGCGCTTCAGCGATCGCATCTGCAAGCTCAGGTGCATCGCAGAGCATGGCTTTAACGGTGAATTGCGAATCCGACTTGGGTTCGCCCTTCGCCGTCAGGAATATTTTTTCCAGCAATTCGGCGCGCTTAGTCGCATTGCGCTCGTTGGAAGCCTGCCGCAAGCCATAGGCGACTTCCTGCGCTTTCGCGCCGCCCTTTTGGGCTGTCAATGTCAGGTAAAGATCGAACGTCAGGCCGAAGAGACCCGGCAGCGGCCAGTATCGCGAGGTGATCTGGGCCTCTGTTTCGTCGGCGGATAGTTGCAGTTCCCTGCGCAGCGTGGCCGCAATCCCGCCTCGTTGCTCGGCCGAGGAAATGAAGCGGCGAATGGCGTTACGGCTGGCGACGATCTCGCCGAGTAGTGTTTCCAACCCGGTCTCGTCACCGAGATTGAGAATATAGGAGAAGGCATCGGCAAGCTCGGGATCCTGGTCGGGTGTCGTCGCGGTCAAGAGCGAGCGGCGGGCATCGGCGAGCAATGTCGCTGCGGCACGATCGTCGAGAACCGAGAAGTGTCCGGCGACATTGGCCTCCAATGGAAACTGATGCAGTAATGCCTCGCAAAAGGCATGGATGGTCTGGATTTTCAGCCCGCCCGGCGTTTCCAGCGCCTTGGCAAAAAGCCGTCTCGCTTCGGCAAGCTTGAGCCGATCCGGCGTTTCGCCTTCGATCTGCGTAATGCGGTTTTTGAGTTCCTCGTCCGGCAGCACCGCCCACTCGGCCAAACGTGCGAAGACACGATTCGACATTTCGGATGCGGCGGCCTTGGTATAAGTGAGGCAGAGGATGGCCGAGGGCCGCGCACCGGAAAGCAGAAGGCGGATGACGCGCTGCGTCAGCACATGCGTCTTGCCGGAACCGGCATTGGCCGAAACCCAGGCTGACCGCGACGGGTCGGAGGCAATCGACTGCTGGATCGTCGTCCAGCTGATCCACATGCCCGGATCGTCCCCTTGCGGAAGTGCGGTCGGATCACTCATCGCCGCCTCCTTCTTCGTTTTCGGCCGTCGACCATTCGGAAACGCGGGCAAGGTGATCGTAATCACCGCCGAAATCGAACTGCTGCGCGGGAATTAACCGTGAAGTGAAGCCACGTTCGCCGGATTGCAGAAGAGACACGAATTTGACCAATTGATCGATCGATTCCTCTGCCAGATCGAGGGCCGATTTTGCCTTGTCGCTTCGGGTGGAAGTTTCATTGTTGACGACATCGGTGTCGAAACGGCTGCCGGGCCGAAGGCGCACATAAATGAGATCCTGCGGCGTCAGACTTCCGACGTCGCGAAAGGCGCCGGCGCGGAGCGCCGCGGCCTCGAGCGCCAACTGCGGATCGAGAAGCGCGCGCGCCTGTGCGGGCGATGGATTGTAGCCGGTCTTGTAGTCGATGATGTCGGCAGCGTTTGGCCCCGTCACATCGATGCGATCGGCAACGCCTGTCAACCGGATATTGATCGGTTCGAGTTCCACGCCGCCGCGCACTTCCGTATAAGTCTTGCGGATCGCCGGTCGGCGTTCGGCTTCCCATTCGAGGAATGCGCGCGCCACCTCCCTGAAACGCGGACGCCATACTGCATCAATGTGCGACGGCAGGCGCTCCATGTCGAAGAGCTCCATCAGAATGGTTTCCATGGCTTGCGCGGCTTCCGGGGTACCGGCGACATGTCCTTCACGGACAAAGCGGTCGATGATCGTGTGATAGAGCGTTCCGCGTTCCGCAGCACCTGGATCGCGATTGAAGGGATCCACGGGGTCAAGCCGCAAGATGCGCCGGGCATAGATGGCATAAGGATCGCGGCGCAGGCGGCCAACTTCGCTGAAGGAATAGGATTTCGGCTGCAATTCAAGGGGCGGTGTAGGCGAGGGGCGTTGCGCGGGTGTTTGGCTCTTGCTCTCGTCCAGCAGGCTTACCCAATGCACGAAGCGGTCGCCGCGTGCTTTCAGTTCCCTTTCGAAAGCCTCGCCGCCCAGCGCCAAGAGCCGCTGAAGCCAGCGCGAAGCGACCGTCGGCGTCGAGCCTTGCCGCAGCGAGCGCGAATAGATCAGATGCCGTGTTCCGCTCGCCATTACGAAGTCATGGGCCAGTTGACCGATGCGCCGCTCCGGCGGCTCGAGGCCGATTTCCGTCTTCATCGTGCGCGAGATGAAGGGATTGTTGGCCGTTTGGCCAGGCCAGGAGCCTTCATTCAGTCCACCCAGGATCAGCGTGTCGACGCTTTGCAGACGCGCCTCCAACGTGCCGAAAATGAAGACTCTTGGATGGCTGAGCGCGCGTGGCTTGACCGCCTGGCCGGCCGAAAGCGCCGCCATGATATCGATCCATTGCGGTCCATCGGCTTCGATCTGGCCCTCCGTCTCGATCACCTCTGCGAGCAGGCTTGCAAGTGAATCCCCCGCTTCACCAGCCCAGAGATTGGCGAGGTTGCCGCGTTCATCGATTGCCACAGCTTCGAGTGCACGTCCGGTCCGCTCCGCCCAATCGGAAAGAGTGAAGCTGGCCGTCAGCCCACGGCCATCCGGGCGGTGCGCGACAAGCGCGGATGCCAGCGGTTCGGTCGCATTCGACATCCGCCGGGCAAGGTTTCGCGCTTGCTCCACCGCTTCCGGTGGCAGCGACCTGCGCCAATTCGGCGCGTGTCTGTCCCTTGCCTGCTCTGAAAGTTGATGCTCCAGCAAAGGCTCCAACGCGCTGATATCAACCGCGGCAACACCGCCACGCAGGGCGAGCAGTTCGAGTGCTTGGACGGCTTGGGCGAGCGCGCCGCGTTCGAGGCCGAAGCGGGCCAGCGGATGCTTGAGCAATGCAACGATGGTGACTGGATCGCCGGGCCGGAGGGTTGCCTCGAGGAGCAATTGAAGGAGTGTTCCCTGCAGCATGGCCGCAAGTGGCGTACCTGCCGAGTCGTCGGCCAGGATGCCGAAACGGGAGAGCTCTGCCATCACGCGCCGTGCCAGATTGCGGTCCGGTGTGATAAGCGCTGTCTGGCTGTCGCCGTTTCGTCCCGGCTGCTCCAGTGCCAGCCGCAAGGCTATGGCGATCGCCGTCGCTTCTTCACGTTCGTTTGTGGCTTCGATCAGCGAGACATCGGCAAAGGCAGCCGCCAATGCATCGTCGGGGAGTTCTTTCTTCCATTCGCCCCAATTATCCGTCGCTTCCGCTGGAGCGAGCGCACGGGAAAGAATTTCTGCGCGGCGATGCAGATCGTGTTCGGCCTCCTCGATCGCAACGACGTCGCCGCGCGTGAGGTTCAGCCGTTTGAGGAGGGACGAAAGGCCATATTGCGGGTGGCTTCGGCTGGCGGGGTTGGTCCGCCCCCCAGCGGTAATCTCTGGTGCGACCATCTGCCAATGCGCATCCGGCATGGATAGATCGAGGCCCGGAAGGACGATCACGCCCTCGGGCAGATTGGCGACGGCAGCGATGAGGTCGGCCGTTGCCGGCATCGAGCCGGTGGACCCGGCAATAATAATCGGTCCGCCAGGTTTTGCCGTTGCGAGCCGGTGGGCTTCCGCACGCAGGATTGCATTGCGATGGCGTACCGGTGACGATTTTCCGAGTTCTGCAAGCCGTTCCGGCCAGAAAGCGATGGCGATCTGCAGAAATTCGGCCGTCAACTGCCACCACAGAGCGTGATCTTCGGCATCGAGTTTCGAGATTTCCGACCACTCGCGATCCTCGGTCTCGATGGAATCGATCAGTTCGGCAAGATTGCGTGCGAGCCAGATCGCGTCTGCCGGGCTCGCCGGCGCCGCCAAGGGCGAATCGGCGTGGATACGCCGCACGATCTCTGGCAGCCTGTTGCGCCAGGCGAGGATGAGGCGGGCAAGCTCCAGCAGGCGCGCCGTATTCGAAAGCGGCTGTGCGAGATCGAGCGTTGCAGGCAGCGCCTCCTCGAAATAGCCGCTGTCGTCATCCGTCTCGCCGAGCGGCCGGATAACCGGCAGGATCGCCGAACGGCCGCCGAGAAGATCGACGAAATGCGAACGCAGCACGCGGGCGGCGCGACGCGTTGGCAGGTAGATCGTTACTTTGGAGAGCGAAAGCGGATCGTCCGGATCGTGCCGGAAGAGCGGTGTCAGTCCCCCGTCGCAGAGCGTCGCGGCAAGCGTCTTCAGGAAAGGCAGACCTGCCGGGATCGTTAGGACGCGAGGCTGGTGCCGTTCGGCCATCCGTTACACAAACGTCCGGAAGCGCCGGATCGTTTCCTCCGCTTCGCCGATCGCCTCCGGCGTGCCGACCGTCAGCCAATGGCCTTCGAGCATCATGCCAAAAAGCCGTCCGCGCTCGATCGCCTTGTCGAAATAGATATTGAAATTGAACGGGTCATCGGCGGGAGCATCGTCCAGAAACGATGTGTCCATGACGATTGCACCGGCATAGACGACGGGGTTCGGACCGCTTTCACGATAGCGGGTAAGCCTGCCATCTGGGGCGAGGTTGAAATCATTCTTGCCATTGTGGCCGGTCGTATCCGCGAGTTTGACGCAGAGCATGGCCATATCCATGCTGTTTGCTTCGAAGAATCCGGCTAATCGACGGAGGTTGCTCGGCCGGTCGGCCCGTTCACCGATCCAGAAAAGATCGGCATTGGTGACGAAAACTGTGCCGCGCTCAAGAAGCTTGAGGCCCTTTGCCAGACCGCCGCCATTGTTCATCAGTCGGTCGCGCTCGTCGGAAATGATAATATCAAGCGCTTCGTAAGAATTCAGATGTGCGAGCATCTGATCGGCGAGATGATGGATGTTGACGACCGCCTTCTCAACGCCTGCCTCTGCAAGCGAATCCAGTGCATAGTCGATCATCGGCTTGCCGTCGATTTTCACCAGCGGCTTCGGGATTGTATCGGTGATCGGGCGCATGCGGGTGCCAAGGCCGGCAGCCAGCACCATGGCTTGTTTGATCGTCATCTGATCCGGAACTTATGATTCGCTCTAACCTATTCCAGCCCTTGCGCACCAATCGCGCAAGGGGGCAAGCGCTTCATGTTCAAGCGCCACTTGGAGATAGGAGAGCGTGCGGGGCATGTGTTTCGTATAGCCGGGCTTTCCGTCGCGCTGCAATAGCCGCACCCAGAGACCGGCAAGCTTGCAGTTACGCTGCGCCGACATGATCGCCCAGCTTTTCAGGAAGCCGGCTTCGTCAAAATTGCCCTGTGCGCTGCGAAAAGCCAAATAGTCGTCCATGAGCTGCCTGAACAGGGCTTGTTCGATGGTGACGCGCGCATCCTGCACGATGGATGCAAGATCATAGGCGGTCGGGCCAATCATGGCGTCCTGAAAATCGATGAGGCCGATCTTCTGAATGCCTTTTTGTCCTTCGCGCCAGATGATGTTTGGGGAATGAAAGTCCCGGAGCAACAGATTTTTTTCTGCCGATGCGAGTTCATCGATGAGCCTATCCCAGATCGCCAGATATTCCTCACGCTCGGCATCGCTGGCGGCTGTACCGCGCTTCCAGGGGAGATACCAGTCGAGAACAAGGCGCACTTCCATCTTCATGGCGGTGCGGTCAAAATCGGGAACGTGGTGGATGTGGTTATCGGTGACGCGGATATCCTGCGGTATCTTCATCCCGTGCAAATGCGCAAGACAGGCGACACTTTGTCGGTAACGCGAGGCGATGGGCTTGCCGCCCTCATCGAGCACGCCATCGCTGCCGAGATCTTCGATCAGCAGAATGCCCTCAGCATAGTCGACCTCGTAGATCTCTGGCGTTGCGAAGCCTTTCTCGCGCAGCACATTGGCAATTGCAACGAAGGGATAGGCATTCTCGGCAATATGGGCAACCTTCGGATAAGGCTTTCCGTCGAGTACGGCCGGTCCCTCGGGAAGCGGCGGCCAATCCATCAGTATCTTGCGGCTCTTCTGATCCGGATAGACCGCTTCGTAGGCGCGCAGCGATGCATCACCCGTCAGGAAGCGGCGTTTTGCGATCGGGTGCCCGGCTTTGGCGAGAAAAGTGCGGATTGCAAGGACGCGGCGGATTCTCTGCATCTGTGCGGGCGGTGCGCAAATCGTTGCCCGCCGGCCCCTGCCTTCATGCTCAAGTTTCATCACGATACGATCGGCGGGCAATTCGTCTTCTGCCATTTCTGGCCATTCGACAAGGCAGATACCGTTCTGAAGCGCTTCGTCGAAGCCGAGTTCCTCCAACTCCGCCCCATCAGCGAGGCGGTAGAGATCGAAATGCGAAACCGGAAACCGCAAATCGTAGGATTGGACCAGCGTAAATGTCGGGCTCGGGACCTCAAGCCGCTCGTCATCCGCCATGGCGCGCAGAAACGCACGGGCAAGGGATGATTTTCCGGCGCCGAGATCTCCCGAAAGTGCCAGGCAATCACCTGCCTTCAGCGCGAGCGCCAAATCTTCCCCAAGGCGGATTGTTGCCGCCTCGTCTTCCAGGAAAAGGGAGATTGTGCCGTCCTTCGTGATCATTCTGCTGCTGCGACGGAATGCGGCAGGTTGACCGAGGGAATCCGGCAAATAACCTTCGTGCCTTTGCCCGGCTGGCTATCGATCGAAACCCTGCCGTTATGTAGGCTGACGAAACTGTCCACAATCGAAAGGCCAAGGCCTGCACCGCCGCGCTTGCCGCTTTTTGCGCCCGTGGCAAAACGATCGAAGACTGTCGCGATCATGTCCTGCGGAATACCGGGGCCGCGGTCGCTGACGGAGAACACGAAATCCGTGCCCTCGCGATGGCATTCGAGAGCGATTGCCGCACCTTCCGGTGAGAAATTCGCAGCATTGGAAAGCAGCTTCAATAGGATTTGTTTCAAGCGCTGGGGATCGGCGACGATCGAACCAAGATAGGCAGGCGCTGTGATCTCCAGCGTCACGCCGCTTTCCTGCAGCCGGTCGGCAATCTGCATGGAGACATCATCAAGAAGATCGTTGAGGTCGATTTCCGAATAGTTGAGCCTCATAATGCCGGCATCGACGGTGGCAAGATCGAGAATATCGTTGACCAGCGTCAGCAGCACGGACGAGGAGGTCGAAATGTGGTCGATATATTCGGCCTGACGCTCGTTCAGCGGCCCGACACTCGGGGTGCGCAGCAGGTCGGCAAAACCGATGATATTGGTCAGTGGTGAGCGCAGCTCATAGCTGACATGCTGGACGAAATCGTTCTTCAGCTCGTCGGCCTTGCGCAGCGCCTCGTTCTTCTCGGTCAGCGCACGCTCAGCGCGGACACTGTCGGTCATGTTGACGAAAGTCAGCATCGTCTGGGCGTTTGGCAGCGGAATGACGGCGTAGTCCAGCACAAGGCCAGAGAGCAATTCCAGTGTTCCCTGACTGGAACGGCGTTCGTCATCGAAGCTGGTAATCAGCTCCCCAAAGGTTTTCCAGCCGTCCGGCCGGTCATAGGACGGTAAGCACGTTTCGCCGATCGCACGAATATGTGTTCCCGGCTTGGCGTCGGCTTCGGTAATGCCCCAGAGCATACGGAAGGCCGGGTTCGAAAGGCGAATACGGCCGTCGGCTCCGAAAACGGCGACGCCTTCGGAGAGATGGTCGATCGTTTCGCCTTGGACCTTCACCAGTGTGTTGTATCTCGTTTCGAGAGCGACCTGTTCGGTTAAATTCTCGAAAACCCAGGTTGCGCCGCCTTGCGGATGTGCAGTCGCAAAGACCCGCAGTGTCTGACCGTTCGGCAGATGCCAGAGGTCCGTTTGCGTATCGAGTGCCCGATAGACGGAAAGTGCGGTTTCTTTCCAGCTTTTCCAGTTGAGCTGATCGGGAAGCTTCTTTGCGGCGCGCAATCGCTCCAGCAACTCGGCGTTGTCGGGCTTGCTTTCGAGGAAAGCGATATCGAGTTCCCAGAGCGCGACGAAGGCCTGATTATAAAACTGCAAACGGCGCTCGCCATCGAAGATCGCTACAGGCGTCGCAAGATGGTCAAGTGTCTCGGCATGGCTTTTCAGCGTCCGCTCGAGCTCGGCGCGGACGGATGCGGCTTCAGAAACGTCGATCGCGATTCCCGCCGAACCGCTTGGCAACTTCACGTCAACGACGTCGAAAAAGGTGCGATTGCCGCGGACGACCGTCGAAATCTTGTCGTGGAAGGGTGATTCGGGCGTCGCCGCAACGCGGATGTGTTCTCGGGCGACCGTCGTCAGGAATTCCCGCCCTTCATTGATCGCGTGCTGGGGCGACGTCGCCTCGACCGCATCGCCATAGGCCTGATTGACCCAGGTAAGGCGCCCTTCGGTATCGCGCTGCCATGCGGGCAGGTCGATCGCATCGAGCAGGTTCTGGAAGGCCGAGATCGAGGACATCAGCCGGTCGCGCTCGATCTTCAATTCGGCAAGCTCGGCGCGGAGGTTGTTGAGCGCCACGAAACGCACGAAGGCGCGGCCACCGGAAACCCGGCCTTGCGCCTCGAGGATTTCTTCGCGACTGGTTTCGACGACCATATCGAAGCTCTGTGCAACTCCACGCAGACGATCGATCGCTCTTTCGAGCTCTGTAGCGGAACGGGGTTTCAGCCAGAGGCCGAACGCCAGGAATTCGCTGTCTTGCGGCGCACCGGTTTCGGCTGGGAGCTGGCCAAGCAGTTCCGGCCGCTCATCGCCGTCCCAGACGACGATGCGGCGATTTTTGTCGGCGATCAGCGCCTGGTATTGAGAAATGCGCTGATGCGCATCGGAAAGGGCGGAGCGGATTTCACGGCTTTCGTTTTCAAGATTACCGCGCTGACGCACGAGCCAGAGAGTTGAAAGCAGGGCTGCGGAAATGACGCCGATCACGACGGAAAAGCCGACGACCTGCGAAGATGTGAAAAGATGTGCGGATGCTGCTGCTTCGGATTCGACCTGGGCCAGCACCGGCCGCGCCAATGCTGCGATTGCCGTTCCGCCTGCGCAAATCCTCGCGAGCCGCGTCAGTGACCCCGAGCTTTGCTTCACGGCTTTTCTGGCCGTATGTTTTTGGCCTGCCTCGTGTGAACGGATGTCAGGCCAAGCGCCCTCGTCCGCCTGTCCCGGCAGGCTGTGATTCATTTCCGACATCAGCGGTATGTCTCCGTCCTTCAATGTGCCGCATCACGACAAGACATCCCATTTTCGGGCAAACCGGATACCTCCGCGCCACGAATCGAGTTCTAGAACAATACTTCGGAAGGGAATCGGCGGGAAGGTGGGACCCAAAAAATAGGGATGCCGCATTTGTCAATGCGGCATCCCCAAGATGTTGTGGATATTGTTGCCGAGGTTAATATCTGTAGTGGTCGGACTTGAAAGGACCCTTCGGCGACACGCCGATATAGGCGGCCTGTTCTTCAGAAAGCTGCGTCAGTTTCACGCCAAGCTTGTCGAGGTGCAGGCGGGCAACCTTCTCGTCGAGATGCTTCGGCAGAATATAGACCTTGTTTTCGTACTGCCCGGGCTTGGTGAAGAGCTCGATCTGCGCCAGTGTCTGGTTGGTGAAGGAGGCCGACATCACGAAGGACGGATGGCCTGTCGCGTTGCCGAGATTGAGCAGGCGGCCTTCCGAAAGAAGGATAATGCGATTGCCCTTCGGGAACTCGATCAGATCGACCTGCGGCTTCACATTCGTCCACTTGAGGTTACGGAGTGCCGCGACTTCGATTTCATTGTCGAAGTGGCCGATATTGCCGACGATCGCCATGTCCTTCATCTGACGCATATGGTCGATGCGGATGACATCCTTGTTTCCGGTCGTGGTGACGAAGATATCAGCAGACGAGACGACGTCCTCGAGCAGCACGACTTCGTAACCGTCCATCGCTGCCTGCAGCGCGCAGATCGGATCGGCTTCGGTGACCTTGACGCGGGCGCCGGCGCCCGAAAGCGATGCCGCTGACCCCTTGCCGACGTCGCCATAGCCGCAGACGACGGCAACCTTGCCGGCCATCATGACGTCGGTGGCGCGCCGGATGCCGTCAACCAGCGATTCCTTGCAGCCATACTTGTTGTCGAATTTCGACTTGGTGACCGAGTCGTTGACGTTGATCGCCGGGAAAGGCAGCAGACCCTTCTGGCTGAGCTGGTAGAGGCGGTTGACGCCGGTGGTGGTTTCTTCCGTGACGCCCTTGATCGCATCACGCTGCTTCGTGAACCAGCCCGGTGAAGCGGCAAGACGCTTCTTGATCTGTGCGAAGAGGATCTCTTCTTCTTCGGAATGCGGGTGCGAGAGTACATCTTCGCCGGCTTCGGCACGCGCGCCGAGCAGGATGTACATGGTGGCATCGCCACCATCGTCGAGGATCATGTTGGAGAGGCCGCCATCGGCCCACTGGAAGATCTTGTCGGTGTAGACCCAGTAATCTTCGAGCGACTCGCCCTTGACGGCAAAAACCGGTACGCCCGATGCGGCGATTGCGGCAGCGGCATGGTCCTGGGTCGAAAAGATGTTGCAGGAAGCCCAACGGACTTCTGCGCCGAGCGCGGCGAGCGTTTCGATCAGAACGGCCGTCTGGATCGTCATGTGCAGCGAGCCGGTGATGCGCGCGCCCTTCAGCGGCTTTGACGGGCCGAATTCGGCGCGACAAGACATGAGGCCCGGCATTTCAGTTTCGGCGATCGAAATTTCCTTGCGGCCGAAATCCGCCAGACCGATATCGGCGACGACATAATCTCTTTCAGTGCTCATCGAGGTCTCCAGCTGAAAAGCGTCTCATAAGCGCGCAGTTGACGGCGCGATAGCTCGAACGCGTGCATTGACGCACGGCCATGCCCGCCGTGTAGCAGGCTTCGCATGCGATGGCAATAAGGATATAAAGAAGTCTTTATATGTTTATATGAAGCCTGGAAGGCTACATTTCTTCGCCGAACTTGTCCTGAACCAATTGATCCAATGCGTTCAGCGCTTCGGCCGCCTGATTGCCGCTCGCAGAAACGAGAACTGTCGTGCCCGGACTCGCGGCAAGCATCATCAAGCCCATGATCGAGGTGCCGCCGACTGTCATTCCGTCCTTGGAGACAGTAACGGCAGCGTCGAATGTTTCGACCATTTGGACGAATTTGGCGGAGGCGCGCGCGTGAAGGCCGCGCTTGTTTACGATGAGCAGTTCCCGGGAAAACGAGGTCATGGCGGGACTTGTTTTCATCATTTGCCACTCAGAACGCGGCTGGCGACGTTGATGTATTTCCGCCCGGCCTCCGACGCTTCGACGAGCGCCTTTTCCATGTTGTTTTCGCCACGCACGCCAGCAAGTTTGATCAGCATCGGCAAGTTCATGCCGGCAATCACTTCGGTATGACCGCTGCTCATGACCGAAATAGCGAGATTGGAAGGAGTACCCCCGAACATATCGGTCAGGATGACGACGCCGTGGCCGTCGTCCGCGCTAGAGACCGCCTGCAGGATATCCTGTCGTCTCTGATCCATATCGTCTTCGGGGCCGATGCAGACCGTCTCGATAAATTTCTGAGGACCGACGACATGCTCTACAGCATGACGAAACTCTTCAGCCAGCTTGCCATGAGTGACAAGCACAAGTCCGATCATGATTCAACTGCTCCCAATGGCATATAAACGGTGGCCCCAATATCGCAACGCAGCAATCGCGTCCACCGGTGGGGGCACATCTTGGCCATCAAAAGCCGAAGTGCAAGATAAAAATGCAGGCATATGCGGCGAATGCGCCTATGCAGCAGGCATTATCGGCCGATGTCCGGTGCCATTGCCATCAAAATCGCGAGAGGTACTGGAGCGTTTGGCAGCAAGCGCAGAGCCGGCAGCGAAAAGCCTTCTGCGAATTGAGCGACGTCGTTTTCAGGCGGCAGACGATTTTCGCCCGACGTACTGCCGGGCAGCACGGCATAATGCATCGGGGCGAGCGGAACGCTTTCGCACTTGACGATGCCGGTACCGCGCAGCTCGATCAAACCAGAGATTGCGGACGGTCGTTCAGCGATCATCTGTCCGTCGCGTTTCGACAGAAATACCTGATCGTCGGCGACCAGTGAGGCGGGCAGCCCCATCCGTTTGGCTTCCGTGATGCACGTGAATGCCAGCATGGATTTACCCCAGCCGGAGGGGCCAACAAAGAGCAGGCCGGTCTTGTTGACGACGATCGCCGTGGCGTTGATGTTGAAAGTTGCGCCCGTCATGATGACACCGAGACTGCGGGGAGGGCCAGAATGAAGCGGGCGCCAAGCACATCTGCCCTTTCTGCATCGATGATGTTTTCGGCACGCAACGAGCCGCCATGGGCCTCTGCGATCTGACGGCTGATCGACAGGCCAAGACCGGAATTTTGCCCGAACCCTTCTGACTCGGGCCGGTCGGTATAGAAGCGCTCGAAGATGCGGTCGATATTTTCGGCCTGGATGCCCGGACCGTTGTCTTCGATATAGACAATGCAGCGCGACCGGGTGCGGAACAGCCGGACGGTGATCTTGCCGCCTTCATCCGGAACGAAGGAGCGGGCATTCTCGATGAGGTTGGTAATGATCTGACCGATACGCAGATCATGACCATTGACGACGAAGCGCGTCTTGACGCCGGGCTTGCGTTCGATCGCGAGCTCGATCTGTACCTCTTTATTCTTGTGGCGAATCTGCCTTGAAACCTCCACCAGATCGCTGAGGAACACCTCGAGATCGACGGATCGAGCATCGACGCGGGCAAGTTCGGCATCGAGGCGCGAGGCGTCGGAGATATCGCTGATGAGACGATCGAGGCGGCGGACGTCGTGCTGGATCACATCCATCAACCGCTTCTTGGAATCGTCCGACTTGGCTAGCGGCAGCGTTTCCACGGCGCTGCGAAGCGAGGTCAGTGGGTTCTTGAGCTCGTGGCTGACATCGGCGGCAAAGCTCTCGATCGCATCGATACGGTCATAAAGTGCGGTAGTCATCTCGCGGAGCGCGATCGAAAGGTTGCCGATCTCGTCCTGGCGGGCTGAGAAATCCGGGATTTCCTCGCGCTCCTTTGCGCCGCGCCGGACGCGGATCGCCGCAGCCGAGAGACGGCGAAGCGGATTGGCGATGGTCGAAGAAAGAACCAGCGACAACAGAACATTGACGAGTGTCGCCACACCGAAGACGCGCATGATCGCCAAGCGTTCGGCATGAACGATGTTGTCGATGTCACCGGCTTGCGTCGAAAGCAGCAGAACGCCGAGAACGGCACGAAAACGCTGGATCGGGACAGCTACAGAGACGATGAGTGCGCCCTTGTCGGTGGTGCGTACAACGGCGCCGCGCACTCCCGTCAACGCATTCATCACTTCCGGATAGATCGACCCGTCGCCACCCGGCGCTTCCTTGTAGACCGGCAGATTTCCAGGCTGGAGCGCCTTGTTGAAAAGGGTTGTAAGCCATTCAGCCCAAGTCTGCTTCTCTTCCTCCACCGGCGGCAGGTCGAAGCGCAAGACCTGACCTCGCGAATAGAGATGGCGCGAATCGAGAAGCAAGTTGGCATCGGCATCAAAGATGCGGGCACGCGTCCGCGTGGGCGAAATCAACCGTCTGAGAACCGGTGCTACCTTTTCCGGATCGATCGGGAATTCAAGATCCTCATCATTCGGGACGGGCGTAATGCTCTGCCCGGCCTGCAGTTCGAGAAGCTTCTGCGGATCGATGGTGATAGAGTTCGTATCGACGGAGGCCGATGCCGAAACCGCACCGGCGATGATTTCGCCCTGCGTGAGCAAGCTCTCGACGCGGGCGTCGATCAGGCCCTCGCGAAACTGGTTGAGGTAAAGAATGCCGCCGACAAGGACGAGCAGTGCTGCGAGATTGAAGAAGAGGATGCGGCGCGTCAGGCTCGAAAAGACCGCATTGCCGAAGATGCGGCGAATGATGGTGAAGGGATGCGACCAGCGCCTTCCCCTGACACGGCGGCCGCTCAAGCCTTCCGCATCATCCAAATCCCTTTCCTGCACCAACTGTGCCAACGACAGGCCCTTTCGGAGGGCGTGGCGGTCTCCCGCCTCCAGCCCTCGACAATACTCATGCGCCGCGCCGACAGGCGTCAGGCTGCTTCGCGGAAGCGGTACCCCACTCCGTAAAGCGTTTCAATCATATCAAAGTCGGTATCGACCATCTTGAATTTCTTGCGAAGCCGCTTGATGTGGCTGTCGATGGTACGGTCGTCGACATAGACCTGTTCGTCATAGGCCGCGTCCATCAGCGCGTCGCGGCTTTTCACCACGCCCGGCCGTTGTGCGAGCGAGTGAAGGATCAGGAACTCGGTTACCGTCAGCGTCACCGGTTCGCTCTTCCATGTGCAGGTATGGCGTTCCTGGTCCATCACCAGCTGGCCGCGTTCGAGTGAGCGCGCGAGCTGGGCAGCGCCTGTTTTTGGCGCGGCGCCAGCGCCAGCAACCGTCGTTGTTTCCCGGCTGGAAGCCCGGCGAAGCACGGCGCGGACCCGTTCCACGAGCAGTCGCTGGGAGAATGGCTTGGTGATGAAGTCATCGGCACCCATCTTCAGGCCGAAGAGTTCGTCGATCTCCTCGTCCTTGGACGTGAGGAAAATCACCGGCATATCGGATTTCTGCCGCAACCGGCGCAAGAGCTCCATTCCATCCATGCGCGGCATCTTGATATCGAAGATAGCGAGTTGCGGAGGGCGCGCGATAAGGCCATCGAGGGCCGAGGCGCCATCCGTATAGGTTTCGACCTTGTATCCTTCGGCTTCCAGTGCGATCGACACGGAAGTCAGGATATTGCGGTCGTCGTCAACGAGCGCGATTGTCGCCATGGTGTTCATCTCCGTCATCTATGCGCATCTCCCGGAATGTCTGATGTCCCCAGGCCGGCCCAACGACCGGAGGCGCTTATGGAGGATAAAGGTGGAACAAATTGTGGCAAAGATAAAGGGCAGGCATTGCTGCAATGTGCAAATGGTGGACGCACGTGGCGCGGCGAAAACCAAACCCAAACGCATAATTCAAACGATTTAAAATACACGAAGGAAATTTAAATCGATTAATTATTTGATATCATTATATTTTCGCCATTTTGCACTATTGCTTTTTAAAATTGGTCACCGTAGTTTTGCTCTTGGTTTTAACGGCGGAAGCCTTGGACGAAAGGAAAAGCCATGGAGACGTTCGGAATTCACAACCCGGCGATAACGCTGGCGACGATTGGTTTGAGCGGCGCAAAAAGCGTCCGCTATAACCTCACCGCCGCCTCCCTTTATGAAGAAGCGATTCGCCGCGGTGAAGCCGAACTGACGGCCCAAGGCGCCCTTCGTGCATTGACGGGACAACATACCGGCCGCTCGCCACGCGACAAATTCGTCGTTCGCGATGCCAATACCGACGGCGAAATCTGGTGGGACAACAACAAGCCGATGTCGCCGGAGCATTTTGCCTTGCTGCATCAGGATATGCTGGCGCATGCCGCCGGCAAGGAGCTTTTCGCCGAGGACCTGATCGGCGGCGCCGACAAGAACTACTCGCTGCCGACGCGTGTGGTGACGGAATTTGCCTGGCACTCGCTTTTCATCCGCAATCTTCTGATCCGTCCGGAGCTTTCTGCCCTTGCATCCTTCGTGCCGAAACTGACGATCATCGATCTGCCGAGCTTCAAGGCCGATCCGAAGCGTCACGGCTGCCGCAGCGAGACGGTTATTGCATGCGACCTGACGAACGGTCTCGTGCTGATCGGCGGCACATCCTATGCTGGAGAGATGAAGAAATCCGTCTTCACCGTACTCAACTACCTCTTGCCGTCAAAGGGTGTCATGCCGATGCATTGCTCGGCTAATGTCGGCCCGGATGGCGATTCTGCGGTCTTCTTCGGCCTCTCCGGCACCGGCAAGACGACGCTGTCGGCTGATCCGTCGCGCACCCTGATCGGAGACGACGAGCATGGCTGGGGCGAAAACGGCATCTTCAATTTCGAAGGCGGCTGCTACGCCAAGACAATCCGTCTTTCGGCGGAGGCGGAGCCGGAAATCTACGCGACAACGCAGCGTTTCGGCACGGTACTGGAAAACGTCGTGCTCAACGAACTGCGCGAGCCCGATTTCGACGATGGCTCGTTGACGGAAAATACGCGCTGCGCCTATCCGCTGAATTTCATTCCCAATGCCTCGAAGACGGGCCTTGCCGCGCATCCGAAAACGATCATCATGCTGACGGCGGATGCTTTCGGCGTCATGCCGCCTATCGCGCGTCTGACGCCGGATCAGGCCATGTATCACTTCCTTTCCGGCTACACCGCAAAGGTCGCCGGCACGGAAAAGGGAGTGACGGAACCAGAAGCGACGTTCTCGACCTGCTTCGGTGCGCCGTTCATGCCGCGTCATCCAACCGAATATGGCAATCTGCTGAAAGAACTCATCCATCGCCACGGTGTTGAATGCTGGCTTGTCAATACCGGTTGGACGGGTGGTGCTTATGGTACCGGCAAGCGCATGCCGATCAAGGCCACACGTACTTTGCTGTCGGCAGCGCTCTCCGGCGAACTGGCCAAGGCAGATTTCCGCATTGATCCTAATTTCGGTTTCGCGGTGCCCGTGACTGTCGCTGGCGTCGAAAGCGGTATTCTCGATCCGCGCTCTACGTGGGCCAACGGTGCAGCCTATGATATTCAGGCAGAAAAGCTCGTCTCCATGTTCATTTCGAACTTCGCGAAGTTTGAGGCACATGTCGACGGCGGCGTGCGCGATGCGGCGCCCGGCATCAAGGCTGCGGCCGAATAGGTTCTAAAATATTGATGATTCACGTGAAACCCGGCCCATTCCGCCGGGTTTTTCTTTGCGTGTTTTAAAATTCCCGCGGATATGAGATAGAAGCCCGCATGGCCAGCGACGCGCTCTATATCAACGACGGGATCACCATCGCTGGATGGGAGCTGACGGAACAATTTGTTCTGGCCGGTGGCCCCGGCGGCCAAAATGTCAACAAGGTTTCGACGGCCGTCCAGCTGTTCTTCAATATCCCCAATTCACCTTCGCTTCCCGATCGCGTCAAGACGAATGCCATCAAGCTTGCCGGCAAGCGCATGTCGAAAGAGGGCGTGCTGATGATCGAGGCAAGCCGCTTTCGCAGCCAGGATCGCAATCGCGAGGATGCGCGAGAACGCCTCAAGGAACTGATCCTTGGGGCCGCCAAGCCCCCACCGCCACCGCGCAAGAAAACGAAACCGACCAAAGGCTCGATCGAACGCCGCCTGAAGGAAAAATCCGGGCGCGCCGAAGTGAAGAAGATGCGCGGCCGTCCCGGCGGAGAATGATATGACGGAGCTTTCGACCGGCGTCCGTCACTTTCCGGAATATCTGGACCGCGCCCGGCAGGAAGCGCTCGTGGAAATGATCCGCAGCATCGTCGCTGAGGCTCCGCTTTTCGTGCCCGTGATGCCGAGCACGGGCAAACCGATGTCGGTCCGGATGAGCAATTGCGGTCCACTGGGCTGGGTCACCGATAAGGAGCGCGGCTACCGCTATCAATCGACGCATCCTGTCACCGGCAGGCCGTGGCCGGCGATGCCGGACGTCTTGCTCGACATCTGGAACGGTGTTTCCGACTGCGAAAAACCGCCGCAGGCTTGCCTGATCAATTTCTATTCGGACGACGCAAGAATGGGTCTGCATCAAGACAGGGACGAGCAGGATTTGAAGGCGCCTGTCGTTTCGATCTCCCTCGGCAACAGTTGTCTTTTCCGCATCGGCGGGCTTTCCCGCACAGACCGCACGCGGTCGGTCAAACTCGCCAGCGGCGATATCGTGGTTCTTGGGGGCGAAGGGCGTTTATGCTTTCACGGCGTCGACCGCATCTATCCGGCAACTTCGACGCTGCTCAAGAATGGCGGGCGGATCAATCTGACGTTAAGGCGTGTGGATCCGTGAATCCGGCTAGAGCTTCCTGAGCGCGACCTGCTCGATGAGGTGGTTTTCGCCCTTGCGCAGGATCAGATCAGCCCGTGGGCGGGTCGGCAGGATGTTCTGCCGGAGATTCTTCAGGTTGATGTTGGCCCAAAGACCTTCGGCGATGGAAAGCGCTTCTTTTTCGCTGATCGAGGCATAGCGATGGAAATAGGAATTCGGATCGCGGAAGGCGGTTTCGCGCAGACGCATGAAGCGTGTGACATACCAGTTGTGGATCAGTTCTTCTTCGGCATCGATGTAGATCGAGAAATCGAAAAAGTCGGAAACCATCGGCACGATCTTGCCGTCGGCCGGAAGGTCGCGCGACTGCAGAACGTTGATGCCTTCGAAAACCAGGATGTCGGGCCGGTCGATGATCGTGTATTCGTTCGGAACGACGTCATAGACCAGATGAGAATAGACGGGCGCCTTCACATTCGGCTGTCCGGCCTTGATCGCGGAGAGAAATTTCAGGATGGCGCCTGTGTCGTAGCTTTCGGGAAAGCCCTTGCGCTGCATAAGGTTTTCCCGCTCGAGTACTGCGTTTTGATGCAGAAAGCCGTCGGTCGTGATCAGGTCGACCTTTGGACTCGATGGCCAGCGCCGCAGCAGTTCCTTCAAGATACGCGCGGTCGTTGATTTACCGACGGCGACGGAGCCGGCGATGCCGATGACGAATGGTGTTTTCGTCACGTCGGACAAGCTGAGGAACCGGTTGCGCTGTTCAAAGAGCAATTGCGATGATTCGACATGTGAGGAGAGCAGACGCGACAGCGAGAGGTAGATGCGCCGGACTTCGTCGAGATCGACCGGATCGCCCATCGAGCGCAACCTCGCGACCTCCTCGGCCGTGAGCGTGAGCGGCGTGTCGGCGCGGAACTTCGCCCATTCCTCGGAAGAAAAGAAATTATACGGCGAATAGGAATTCGCCTGGAAGTGATCGAGCGTTTCTGGCGCCCCGAGAATTTGCGTCGCGATACTCATGAACTCTGCCGGCTGGCCTTTTCCTTGACGCCGGATTGAGCCGTACGCCGCTCAAGCTCCGCCATCACATCCTGCAACGGAATGCCTGCTATCTTCAATACGACCAAAAGGTGATAGAGGAGGTCGGCCGCCTCGTAGGTAAGATTGGCGCGATCCCCCGCTACAGCAGCCATGACGGCTTCAATGGCTTCTTCGCCGAGTTTCTTTGCTGCCTTCTGCTGCCCGGCGGCAACGAGCTTCGCCGTCCAGGATTCATCCGGTGAGGCCTTCGACCGCTCATCGACGATCTTTTCCAGATCGGAAAGGGAAAATCCGGTCATACTGTCGCTTTCAATCAGTCGAGGCGCATCGCGATGCCATGCGAAGACATATAGTGCTTCGCTTCGCCGACGGAATAGGTGCCGAAATGGAAGATGGAGGCAGCAAGCACGGCATTGGCATGACCATCCTTCACCCCTGCGACCAGATCGTCGAGATCGCCGACGCCGCCCGATGCAATGACGGGCACGCGAACGCAATCGGCGATCGCCCGGGTGAGCTCAAGATCGTAGCCGACTTTCGTGCCGTCGCGATCCATCGAGGTGACAAGCAGCTCGCCGGCGCCGCGCGCAACCATCGTCTGTGCAAATTCCACGGCATCGATGCCGGTCGCGGTGCGGCCGCCGTGAGTATAGATTTCCCAGGCGCTCAAGTTGTCCTGGCCAACAGCCTGCGTGCGCCGTCGCTTGGCGTCGATCGAAACGACGATGCATTGGTCGCCGAACTTGTCGGCAGCTTCAGCGACGAAGTCTGGATTGTTCACGGCCGCCGAATTGATCGAGACCTTGTCGGCACCGCACAGCAGCAGCTTGCGGATATCGCCGATGCTGCGCACGCCGCCGCCGACAGTCAGTGGCATGAAGCACTGTTCGGCGGTGCGGGAAACGACATCGAAGATCGTTTCGCGATTGTCCGATGAGGCCGTGATGTCGAGGAAGCACAGCTCGTCTGCGCCGGCAGCATCATAGGCTTTCGCAGCCTCGACCGGATCACCGGCATCGATCAGGTTGACGAAGTTGACGCCCTTGACGACACGGCCGTCTTTGACGTCGAGGCAAGGGATGACGCGGGCTTTCAGGGTCATTGTGTGTCTTCCTTTTCCCGCGCCGCCTTGATCAGCGCCAAGGCTTCCCGAGGATCAATTCGTCCATCATACAGCGCACGGCCGGAGATGGCACCTTCCAGCTTGCGGGCGTCGGGCTGCAGCATGCGCTTCACATCCTCGATCGAAGCGAGCCCGCCCGAGGCAATCACCGGGATCGAAACGGCATCGGCAAGCTCCAGTGTCGAGGTCCAGTTGATGCCGGTCAAAATCCCATCGCGATCGATGTCGGTGTAGATGATTGCCGCCACGCCGGCACCTTCGAATTTCCTGGCAAGTTCGACGACGCCAAGCTCGGAGGCTTCCGCCCAGCCCTCCACGGCCACCTTGCCACCCTTCGCATCGATGCCGACGGCGACGCAGCCCGGAAACTGCCTGCAGGCCTCGATGACCAGCGCCGGATCGCGAACGGCAACCGTACCGAGGATCACACGTGTCAGGCCGCGGGAGAGCCAGTTTTCGATATGCGACAGCGTTCGGATGCCGCCGCCGAGCTGCACCGGATTCTTCGTTGCCTTGAGGATCGTGTCGACGGCCGCGCCATTGACGCTTTCGCCGGTAAAGGCGCCGTTGAGGTCAACAACATGCAGCCATTCGAAGCCCTGGTCTTCGAACGTTTTCGCCTGTGATGCAGGGTCGGGGTTGTAGACCGTTGCCTGCTCCATATCGCCGAGCTTCAGGCGAACGCATTGGCCGTCCTTGAGGTCTATTGCTGGAAATAGGATCATGTTGGTTCAGTCCTTGCGGTCTGCGCGAGCCTAAGGCTTCCAGCGCAGGAAATTGGTGATCAGGGCGAGACCGAGCTTCTGGCTCTTCTCCGGATGGAATTGCGAACCTGCCATGTTGTCGCGTCCGACGAAGGCCGTCATCGCTCCGCCATACTCTGTCGTGGCGATGACATCGCCGGCGCTTTCGGCGGCCAGATAGTAGGAATGCACGAAATAGGCATGCAGGCCATCAGGCCCTGTCGGAATGCCTTCGAAGAGTGGATGCGGATGCCGAAGGTCGAGTGTGTTCCAGCCGATTTGCGGAATCTTGAGGTCGGGATCGTCCGGTGTCATTTCAACGACGTCGCCAGGAATCCAGCCGAAACCTTCCGTCACCGTTTTTTCAAGGCCGCGCGACGACATCAGCTGCATACCGACGCAGATACCGAGGAATGGCCTTGTCTTCCTCTCAACCGCTTCGATCAGCGCTTCGGTCATGCCGGGAACGGCATCGAGCCCGTGGCGGCAATCGGCATAGGCACCCACACCCGGCAGCACGACCCGATCGGCCGACGCGACATTCTCGGCCTTGTCCGTTAGATCGATGTGGGCGTCGATGCCTGCCTCGCGTGCGGCGCGTTCGAAGGCCTTCGTTGCCGAGCGCAGATTGCCCGAGCCGTAGTCGATAATTGCGACGCGCATCAGCGTCCTCCGTTAAACCCAAAGAGACCAAGCGAAGTCGTATTGCCATGGCGGCCGGCGGAGTGCGGATGTCGCTCCCACTCCGGCGCGGGCATGCGGTCGCCATCGGTCTCGATATTCGAAAAATAGATCTCTTCCGCGGTCGCAAGCGAATCTGCCGTAATCACGGCTTCCTCGTTCCAGCCTTTGGAAGCGAGATTTCGGATTCGCAGGTTCTGGCCCTCGAAGCCGGCTAGGATGCAAGTGCCGAGCGTGATCGCAAAGCCTGCCGGCCAGAGTCCGGGCCGATCCATTAAAACGCCGCCGAGCCCCTGAAGCAGGAATGCTGCAATCGCATAGAGCCAAAGCCGGTGTAGAAGAAGCCATAGCCAGGGAAAGAGAAAGCCGAGCAACGTGAAGCCGTCGCGGATGACGCGCGTCTTCTCATGGGTGACGTCCGTTCCGCCAGGAGCCGTCAAAACCAGATAGCTGGAAGTCATATCGTTCAAGCTCCCTGAAGGGGCTCAGACGAGCGTGCCCTTCGTCGAGGGAACACGGCCCGCCTGTCTTGGATCGATCTCTGTCGCCATGCGCAACGCGCGGGCAACGGCCTTGAAGCAGGTCTCTGCAATATGGTGGTTGTTGGCACCATAATGGTTCAGGATATGCAAGGTGATGCCGGCGTTCTGCGCAAGTGCCTGGAAGAATTCGCGGATAAGTTCAGTGTCGAAGGTGCCGATCTTTGGCGCGTTGAAGGCGACGTTCCAGACAAGGAACGGCCGGCCGGAAAGATCGACGGCGGCTTTCGTCATCGTTTCGTCCATGGCAAGGTCGATCGAAGCATAGCGCGTGATGCCACGGCGGTCGCTGAGCGCTTGTGCAATCGCCTGGCCGATCGCAATCCCGGTATCTTCGACCGTGTGGTGATCGTCCACATGCAGGTCGCCCTTCGTCTCGATCTCCATATCGATCAGGGAATGTCGCGAAAGCTGATCGAGCATGTGGTCGAAGAAGCCGATGCCCGTCGAGATCTTGGCTTTGCCGCTACCATCAAGATTGACGGAAACGGAAACCGAAGTCTCGTTGGTCTTGCGCGAAACATTGCCCATGCGGCTTGCTGCAGTCTCGGCCATATGGCTGCTCCATCAGGAATGACGGCCGTTCCTTATCAGGCGTTCCCTAAAATATCCAGAAGCGCACCGGCAGAAAAACCGGCCCATTTGCAATCGGCATCGGCCAACTTACATAGGGCTCACAGGGCCGGAGAGCGGCTCGGCGTAACGCCCGCTGATCCGGGCAAGGATGTTTTGATGACAACGATTATTACAATTCGAAAGGGCGGCAAGGTGGTGATTGCCGGTGACGGCCAGGTCAGCCTCGGTCAGACCGTCATGAAGGGCAATGCGCGCAAGGTGCGCCGTATTGGTAAGGGCGAGGTCATTGCCGGCTTTGCTGGTGCGACCGCGGACGCATTTACGCTGCTCGAGCGTCTTGAAAAGAAGCTCGAGCAGTATCCGGGCCAGTTAATGCGCGCAGCCGTTGAGCTCGCCAAGGACTGGCGCACGGATAAATATCTTCGCAATCTCGAGGCCATGATGCTGGTCGCCGACAAATCGATAACACTGGCAGTCACCGGCAACGGCGATGTTCTGGAGCCCGAGCATGGCGTCACGGCGATCGGATCTGGCGGCAACTACGCATTGGCGGCGGCGCGTGCCCTGATGGATACGGACAAGTCTGCCGAGGAGGTGGCGCGCCGCGCGCTGGATATCGCAGCCGATATCTGCGTCTATACGAACCACAACATGGTGGTGGAAACACTGGATGCTGAAAACTAAGCCTGCCTCCCGCTACCGTTTCCGCGACGTCTGCCATGAGGATTTCCCTCTTCTGGCGCAATGGCTTTCGGAGCCGCATGTCGCGAGATGGTGGGGCGAAGCTTCAACGGAGCTTGGTTCGATCGAAGAGGCAATGACGAGCGAAGAAACACGGCCAATGATCGTGGAACTGGACGGAAAGCCTATAGGTTATCTGCAAAGTTACGATCCTCATCTCGAGGAGGGCCATCCTTATCAGGATCAGCCGAAGGGTACGCTCGGCATCGACATCTCGATCGGTATTCCGGAACTGACGGACAAGGGCCACGGTGCTGCGATCATCCGCCAGTTTACGTCCGAGCTTTTTGCAGACGGCGCCAAGCGCATCGTGATCGATCCGGATCCTGAAAACCTTCGGGCGATCAGGGCTTACGAGAAGGCGGGCTTTCGCTACGTCGATACAAGAACTTCCATTTACGGTCCGGCCCATTTCATGGCGCTGGACGCACCCGGAGAAACGGATTTACCATGACCACCTTTTCCCCCCGCGAGATCGTTTCCGAACTCGACCGCTACATTATCGGTCAGCATGAGGCCAAGCGCGCCGTGGCGATTGCGCTCCGCAATCGCTGGCGCCGTCAGCAGCTTGACCCGAGCCTGCGTGACGAAGTGATGCCCAAGAATATCCTGATGATCGGCCCGACCGGCGTCGGCAAAACGGAGATTTCCCGCCGTCTTGCCAAGCTTGCCGGTGCGCCCTTTATCAAGGTCGAGGCAACCAAGTTCACTGAGGTCGGTTATGTCGGCCGCGATGTCGAACAAATCATCCGCGACCTCGTCGAAATCGGCATCGGGCTCGCGCGCGACAAGAAGCGCGCCGAGGTCGAATCAAAGGCTCATATGAGCGCCGAGGAACGCGTCCTTGATGCCCTTGTCGGTGCGACCGCCTCTCCTGCTACCCGTGACAGCTTCCGCAAGAAGCTGCGCAATGGTGAACTCGACGACAAGGAGATCGACATCGAGGTTGCCGATACCGGCGCGGGCATGGGCGGCTTTGAAATCCCCGGCATGCCCGGTGCCAATATCGGTGTTCTCAACATCTCGGAAATGTTCGGCAAGGCGCTGGGCGGACGCACCAAGAAGGTCCGCACGACGGTGAAAGCCTCCTATACCGATCTCATCCGGGACGAGTCCGACAAGCTGATCGACAATGATATCATCCAGCGCGAAGCCGTGCGCGCGGTCGAAAATGATGGCATCGTCTTCCTCGACGAGATCGACAAGATTGCGGCGCGGGACGGCGGCATGGGGGCCGGCGTGTCGCGCGAAGGCGTGCAGCGCGATCTTCTGCCACTCGTCGAAGGAACGACCGTCTCCACGAAGTATGGACCGGTGAAGACGGACCATGTCCTCTTCATCGCCTCGGGCGCCTTCCATGTGTCGAAGCCTTCCGATCTCCTGCCGGAATTGCAGGGCCGCCTGCCGATCCGTGTCGAACTTCGACCGCTGACCAAGGAAGACTTCCGACGCATCCTGACCGAAACCGAAGCGAGCCTGATCCGGCAGTATCGCGCTCTCATGGAAACGGAGAACCTGAACCTAGAATTCACCGACGATGCGATCGATGCCCTGGCTGATGTCGCAGTCCATCTGAACTCTTCGGTCGAAAACATCGGCGCTCGCCGGCTGCAGACAGTAATGGAACGTGTACTGGACGATATTTCCTTCAACGCGCCGGATCGCGGTGGTTCGGCGATAAAGATTGACTCGGCCTATGTGCGTGAGCACGTCGGCGATCTGGCGCAGAACACGGATCTCTCGCGCTTCATCCTGTGATATTGGCGCACCGGCTGCAACCTTTGCAGGTTCCACAGCGGATTTCGACAGTCTGAACTCTCGACAGCGGGCCTTTTACTTCTTAGTGAAGGCCCGCTTGTTTGTGAACGCGGCTTTATTCGGCCAAGATTCTGGTCCAGTCAGCGCGCTTCGCCATGAAGACGATATAACCAGACGGAATAGCTGATCGTGCGACGCCTCTTGACATGCCTCCTGATCGCCATTGCGGCGCTCACATCCGTGCCAGCCTATGCCGTTGAGGTCGTGCCGCCCGGCAATCGCAACATCGAGCAGCCCGCGGTCCCGGGCGCATCCGTCCGCCGCACCAAGGGCACCAAGTCGACCTTCGACCGTAAGTACGAGAAAGTTTTCGAACTGCTCTCCACCGATCGCGAACTGATGGGCAAGATCAGGAAGACGGCCGCCGCCTACAGCATCGATCCCATCCACATCATCGGCGCCATCGTCGGCGAGCACACTTATAACGTCGATGCTTATGACCGCCTTCAGTCCTACTACGTGAAGGCCGCATCCTATGCCGGCGAGAGCTTCCGCTTTGCCTTCGAGGGCGAGGGCGTCGACACTTTCGTCGATCGTCCACAGTTTGCAGAGTGCAACGGCAAGCGTGATTCCTATCTGCTCTGGAGCTGCCGTGAGGATGTTTGGGAACGCGACTTCCGTGGGAAGGCTGTCGACGGCAAGAGCTTCCCGAACAATCGCTTCAGCGCCGTGTTCTTCCAACCGTTTTATGCCGGTCAGACCTTTGGTCTCGGCCAGGTGAACCCGCTGACGGCATTAATGCTCTCGGATCTGGTCAGCCGTGTTTCCGGCTATCCGAGACTGAACGAAAAGGACGCCGGCGCCGTTTACCGCGCCATCATGGAGCCGGATATCTCGCTCGCCTTCGTTGCGGCCTCGATCCGCGAGTCGATCGAAGATTACAAGCAGATCGCCGGCATGGATATTTCGAAGAATCCTGGTCTGACTGCGACGCTTTACAATGTCGGCAATTCGCGCCAGCGCGCTTTGGCTCTCGCCGCGAAGAACCAGGCTGCAGGTGCGCTAGTCTGGCCAGAGGAGAATTATTACGGCTGGCTGATCAACGACAAGCTGGACGAGCTTGAGGGCCTGCTCTAACCTTCGCCTTGGCGCGAGGTTATAATCCTCCGCGAAAGGCCATTTCCATGGATATGCGACCGGAACCGTTTGTTCCACCCGCACCGCTGCCGCGCTCTGTGCCGCCGTCGCCGCTGGAGATCATCCGCACGATCCTTCGCAATCCGCTGGAGCTCTGGGGCGAGCCGTCCTACACGCTTCCCTGGATCAAGACGCGCTTCTTCCACGACAGCACGATCATCGTCAACGATCCGGGTCTCATCAAACATGTGCTGGTCGACAACGTCGCGAACTACCGCATGGCGGATATCCGCCAGCTCGTATTGCGCCCGATATTGCGCGACGGATTGCTAACGGCCGAAGGGGAGGTCTGGAAGCGATCGCGCAAGGCGGTTGCTCCCGTGTTCACGCCGCGCCACGCCAAGGGTTTCGCAGGGCAAATGCTGCGGCAATCCGAGGTCTATGCGCGAAAATACGAAGCGGTCGCAGGCGAGAGCCAAGTATTCGAAATCGCCAGCGATATGACCGAGCTCACCTTTGCGATTCTCGCCGATACGCTGTTTTCCGGTGAGATCGTCACCTCATCAGACAGCTTTGCTGAGGATGTGAACGCGCTTTTGCACCGTATGGGCCGCGTCGATCCCATGGATCTCCTGCGAGCGCCGTCCTGGGTGCCGCGGGTGACACGCATTGGTGGCCAGAAGGTTCTCGACAAGTTCCGCACCATCGTGCGCGAGACGATGGACGCCAGGCTCCGTCGCATGGCTGCCGATCGCGGTTCGGCCCCGGAAGATTTTCTGACTCTGCTGCTCGACCGGGCAGCAACGGGCGGCCTCACCAATGAGGAAATCGAAGACAATATTCTGACCTTCATCGGCGCGGGTCACGAAACGACGGCGCGAGCGCTCGCATGGACGCTCTATTGCGTGGCGAACAGTCCGCATATCCGCGACGCGATGGAGGAAGAGATCGGCCGCGTTCTCGCAAGCGGCGCCGAGCCCGTCGAATGGCTCGATCTGATGCCCTTCACCCGCGCCGCCTTCGAAGAGGCCCTAAGGCTCTATCCGCCGGCGCCGTCGATCGACCGTGCGGCGATCGCCGACGACAGCTGGACAGATTCCAAGGGCGAGAAGGTCGATATTCATGCCGGCATGACGGTGCTCGTCATGCCCTGGACGCTTCACCGGCATGAACTCTATTGGGAGAAGCCGCGTTCCTATATGCCCGAGCGGTTTTTCCCGGAAAACCGCGGCAAGATCGGCCGGTTCCAGTTCCTGCCGTTCGGTGCCGGTCCGCGCGTCTGCATCGGTGCCACCTTCGCCATGCAGGAGGCGGTCATCGTGCTGGCCGTATTGATGAGCCGTTTCCGCTTCGACGTGACCGAAAAGACCAACCCCTGGCCGGTGCAAAAGTTGACGACCCAACCTCAGAACGGTCTGCCGATGCGGGTCACGGAGCGTACTGTTTCCTTATCGGCATAAATCTTTCGAACTATTGCAGAATTGACTATGAATGAAAGCGGCGCAAATTGACAGCATGTGAAAACGCCGCCTTCCGCGGGAGGAGAATTGCATGAGCTGCATCGAAAAGAACGGTCTTTCCATCGAAACTGTCCTTCATGACTTCATCGTCAACGAAGTGCTTCCAAGCCTTCCGGTTGACGCGGATGCATTTTTCGCCGGCTTGTCCGCAATCGTTCATGACCTCGCGCCGAAGAACCGCGAACTGCTTCTGAAACGCGATCACCTGCAGGCGCGTATTGACGAATGGTATCGCCAGAACGGTGCGCCGGCGGACACGGAAAGCCATCAGGCCTTTCTGCGCGAAATCGGCTACCTGCTGCCGGAAGGCTCGGATTTCCAAGTTTCGACCGACAATGTCGATCCCGAGATCGCTTCGATTGCAGGGCCTCAGCTCGTCGTTCCCGTCATGAATGCGCGTTACGCGCTGAACGCCGCAAATGCGCGCTGGGGCTCACTTTATGATGCGCTTTACGGAACGGATGCCATTCCCGAAAACGACGGAGCGGAAAAAGGCAAGGGATACAATCGGAAGCGCGGCGAAAAGGTCATCGCCTGGGTTCGCGATTTTCTGGACAGCGCCGCGCCGCTCGAGGGCGCGAGCTGGAAGGAGGCGGCTGCCTTCAAGGCCGACGGCGGAATTCTCGCGGTCACCTCGACGGACGGCGAGAAACTGGCCCTCACGGATAGTCGGCATTTCGCCGGCTATCGAGGCGATGCGGACGCGCCGACACATCTGCTCTTGAAAAACAATGGTATTCATATCGAGATTATCATCGATGGCTCGACGCCGATCGGAAAGGGCGATCCGGCGCAGATCTCCGATGTCTGGCTCGAATCTGCGATCACGACGATCATGGACTGCGAGGATTCGATTGCCGCGGTCGATGCCGAGGACAAGGTTGTCGTCTATCGCAACTGGCTGGGTCTCATGAAGGGTGACCTGCAGGAGGAGGTGAGCAAGGGCGGCGCGACTTTTGTCCGCAAGCTCAATCCCGACATCACCTATCAGGCGCCGGACGGTTCCGCCTTTGATTTGCACCGCCGCTCGCTGATGCTCGTCCGCAATGTCGGCCACCTTATGAGCAATCCGGCCATACTCGACCGCGACGGCCGGGAAGTTCCTGAAGGCATCATGGATGCCGCCATTACGGCTCTGATCGCGCTTTACGACATCGGTCCCAACGGCCTCCACAAGAACTCGCGCACCGGCTCGATGTATGTCGTCAAGCCGAAGATGCATGGGCCCGAGGAAGTGGCCTTCGCCGTCGAGATTTTCTCCCGCGTCGAAGAACTGCTCGGCATGGCGAAGAACACGATGAAGATGGGGATCATGGATGAGGAGCGCCGCACGACGGTAAATCTCAAGGAATGCATTCGTGCTGCCCGCGAGCGCGTCGTCTTCATCAATACGGGCTTCCTGGACCGTACCGGAGACGAGATCCATACTTCGATGGAAGCAGGCCCGATGATCCGCAAGGGCGATATGAAGCAGGCGGCCTGGATTTCCGCCTACGAGAACTGGAACGTCGATATCGGCCTCGAATGCGGCCTGTCCGGTCACGCGCAGATCGGTAAGGGCATGTGGGCGATGCCTGACCTGATGGCAGCCATGCTGGAGCAGAAGATCGCTCACCCGAAGGCCGGCGCCAACACCGCCTGGGTTCCCTCGCCAACCGCAGCAACACTGCATGCGACGCATTATCACCGGATCAAGGTGGCCGATGTTCAGCGCGGACTGAAGGATCGTGCGCGCGCCAAGCTCTCCGATATCCTTTCCGTTCCTGTCGCCACCCGGCCGAATTGGACAGCGGAAGAAATCCAGCGAGAACTCGACAATAATGCGCAGGGCATCCTCGGCTACGTCGTCCGTTGGGTCGATCAAGGTGTCGGCTGCTCAAAGGTGCCCGACATCAACAATGTCGCCCTGATGGAAGACCGCGCAACGCTTCGCATTTCCGCTCAGCACATGGCCAACTGGCTGCACCACAAGGTCGTCAGCGAAGCGCAGATCATCGAAACGATGAAGCGCATGGCCGCAGTCGTCGATCAGCAGAATGCCGGTGATCCCGCTTATATGCCGATGGCGGAGAATTTCGAGCGCTCGGTCGCCTTCCAGGCAGCCGTCGATCTTGTCTTGAAGGGCAGGGAGCAGCCGAGCGGCTACACGGAACCGGTTCTCCATCGCCGCCGTCTTGAGGTCAAAGGCAAGCAGGCTGCACAAGGCTCATGATCTAACAAAAGGCCACCGGAAGAAATTTCCGGCGGCCTTTTTTATACCGAATTCGCTTTTTAGCTTACTGGATAACGATGACCTTGGTCGCCTTGCCCGGACGGACACGGCTGTAGAGGTCGATAACGTCCTGGTTCATGAGGCGGATGCAGCCGGACGAAGCCGCGGTGCCGATGGAGGCCCATTCGGGCGTGCCGTGAAGACGGAAAAGGGTATCCTGACCCTTTTCGTTGAAGAGATACATGGCGCGCGCGCCGAGCGGATTCGTGAGACCTGGGCCCATGCCGTCTTCGACGTATTTTGCAATGTCGGGCTTGCGGACAGCCATTTCCTTCGGCGGATGCCAGGTCGGCCATTCCTGCTTCCAGGCGACATAGGCCGTGCCGGCCCATGCGAAGCCCTGCTTGCCGACGCCGATGCCGTAGCGCATCGCCTTGCCTCCCGGAAGGACGTAGTAAAGGTGGCGTTCGCGGGTGTTGACGATGATCGTGCCCGGACGCTCGGTCGTCTCGTAGGAAACGATCTGTCGGCGGAACTCCGGCTTGACGCGCTGGATCGGGATGGCGGGTAGGGCGTATCCGGCATCAGTCCTCACGCCGTAAGCGTCATCGAAGATCTGAGCCGTCTGGACAGTCGGGCCGGCGGCCTTGTCTTCGAGGGAAGCGCGATCGGAATTGGTGGTGCAGCCGGCCAGAGCGAGGGTCGCGATCAGGCCGAACACAGGGAATGCATTGCGGATGCGCATGAATATCTCTTAGGATTGGCAGTGAGGAAACGGTCTTGGAACCATCTTTGATTATGGTTTATTTTCGATTAACTTCGTCTTTGCAAGATGTTGCAGTGCGACGAGAGTTGCCCGCAGCGGCAAAGTAGAACCGCATGGTTTTTTTGCAACAGAGCGGGATGTTCCCAAACGGTTATCCATGACGATTTTGAGCGTTTACAATAACAATCCGTTAATAGATGGCCGGCAATCGGACAGAGCTATGCTTGTGCGCCGAGGGACTCAGATATTACTTCACGACATGCGTCATGCGGTTTTGCCTGAACTGCCGTTGGCGAGCGGCCGGCGCGCCGATCTGATCACCATGTCGGAAAAGGGCGAGATCTGGATTATCGAGATCAAAACCTCGATAGAGGATTTTCGCGTTGATCGCAAATGGCCCGAATACCGGCTGCATTGCGACCGGCTTTTCTTTGCGACGCACAAGGATGTGCCGCTTGATATCTTCCCGGCGGAATGCGGACTGTTCCTGTCGGACGGCTATGGCGCGCATATGATCCGCGAAGCGCCGGAGCACCGCCTGGCGCCGGCAACCCGCAAGTCGGTCATGCTGAATTTCTCCCGAGCCGCCGCGCAGAGACTTATGCTGGCCGAATGGGCGAATGGCAAGCAGCTTGCCATCGACGACATTTAACAGCGGCTATTTCGGAGCGCGTTTGGCGAGAATTCGCTGCAGCGTGCGGCGGTGCATGTTGAGCCGCCGCGCTGTTTCGGAGACGTTGCGCTCGCACATTTCGTAGACACGCTGGATATGTTCCCAACGAACCCGGTCGGCCGACATCGGGTTTTCTGGAAGTTCCGCCTTTTCGCCCGGCCGCTGAGTCAAGGCTGCGAACACGTCGTCCGCATCGGCAGGCTTCGCGAGGTAGTCGACAGCTCCCAGCTTCACGGCCGTCACCGCCGTTGCGATATTGCCGTAGCCCGTCAGCACGATGATCCGCGTATCGTCCCGGCGCTGGCGGATCGCCTCGATGACGTCGAGGCCGTTACCATCGCCGAGCCGTAGGTCGACCACCGCATATTTCGGCGGATGACTCTTCGACTTCGCAACACCTTCCGCAACCGATTCGGCCGTTTCGACCTGGAAGCCGCGTGTCTCCATGGCGCGAGCCAGGCGTCGCAGGAAGGGACCATCATCGTCAACGATCAAGAGGCTCGCATCGGCGCCGATGTCGTGTTCGCCGGCAGTAACGGTTTCGAGGCTTTGTTCGGTCATGGTCTTCGATCCTGGCGGTTTTCAACCGCCCTATATTTGCCAACTGCACATATCTTCATTATGCCGATAAAGTCATTTTGTCGAATTTGCATCGATGAGCATGCGCGGCCATTCGACACGGATACGCGCTCCTTCACTTTCCGGATCGCGGTTCTCGAAAACCAGCGTCGCACCGGAACGTTCAAGCAGCGTCTTGGCGATGAAAAGTCCAAGCCCCAGCCCGCCTGCAGTATCCTCCTTCTGCCTTTTGGTGACGTAAGGCTCTCCGATACGGGTGAGAATATCCGGTGCGTAGCCGTTGCCGTCGTCCTCGATGACGATCAGCACCTTGTTGTGGTCATGTTCGACCGTGACCGTTACCTTCTCGCGAGCATAATCGACGGCATTTTCGATGAGATTGCCAAGCCCATAGATGATCCCGGCATTGCGCTCTGTCACCGGTTCACCCTTGCGCGGGCTTTTCTCGATCAGCTCGATCTCGATCGGAAATTCGCGATAGGGCGCAATGATCTCCTCGATCATCGAAGACAGCGGCAGCCGCCGCATATGCGCATCGCCCTCTGCCGAAAGGCTCGTCAGTCGCTTCAAGATATCGCGGCAACGTTCGCTCTGGCTGCGCAGCAGTTGCACGTCCTCGCGGAACCGGTCGTCGTCCTTCAGTTCGCGCTCCATCTCCTTTGCGACGACGCTGATCGTCGCAAGCGGCGTTCCGAGCTCATGTGCGGCCGCCGCGGCCAGGCCGTCGAGTTGCGATAGGTGCTTTTCCCTCTGCAGCACGAGTTCGGTCGCGGCCAGTGCATCCGCCAGCTGGCTCGCTTCCATCGAAACGCGATAGGCATAAAAAGCTGCAAAGGCCATGGTCGAAGCAATCGAGCACCAGACACCGAACTGCATGACGTTGTGCACATTGATCTGCGCACCGTTGAACCATGGAAGCGGGAAGGGCGAAAAGGCGAGGATCGTGATGCAGACCATTGCAAAGACGATGAGTGCAACGCTGTAGCGGATCGGCTGGGAGGCAAAGGAAATGATGACCGGCACGCAGACGAGCGCCGCAAACGGGTTCGCCAGACCGCCGGTGATAAACAGCAGCGCGCAGAGCTGCAACAGATCCAGCCCAAGCAGCGCGAGGGCAGCCGGCGGTTCGAGGCGATGTGTCGGCGGATACCGGATCGTCAAAAAGAAATTGACCCAGGCAAGCGCTGCAATCAGCAAGCTGCTGGTGAGCAGCGGCAACGGGAATTTCAGCCAGAAGGCAACGATGAAAACCGTCGCCGCCTGTCCGCCGACCGCGAGCCAGCGCAAACGTACGAGCGTCTGCAGGCGCAGCCTGCGGCTGCTATGCCGGTCGTTCTGAGTTTTGTTGTTGACGTCATCGGCCATGCTCGGCTCCTCGCCCAGGCTTATCTACCACGCGGCTTGGCGCGTGTCGTCGGCAAGGCTTCCTCTGGCCGCTCCGGCCAGGAATGCCGCGGGTAGCGGCCTCGCATTTCGGCACGTACGTCCTTCCAGGAACCTGCCCAGAACCCAGGCAGGTCACGCGTCGTCTGGATCGGCCGGTGCGCGGGCGAGGTCAATTCGAGAAGAAGCGGCAGCCTTCCGCCACCGATCGCCGGATGTTGCTTCAATCCGAAAAGCTCCTGCACCCGGATCGTCAGCAGCGGCTCCTCGCCGTCATACTGGATCGGATGCCGCTGGCCCGTTGGCGCTTCGAAATGCGTCGGTGCAAGCCGGTTGAGGTCACGTTGCAGTTCATGCGATACAAGCGCCATCAGCCCGCTGGCGAGCGATCCGGCGGAAATATCCGAAAGCCCGCGCGCATCGCTCTGGTAGGGCGTAAACCAGTCGTCCAGCCGTTCCAGTAACGCAACGTCGCTTAGATCCGGCCATGGCGCGCCGATTGTTCGATGCAGAAAGCCGATACGTTCGCGCAGCTGGATAGCTTCCTTGGAAAAGGGCAGGGCGTTGAGTCCCAATTGCCGTATGCCATCCGCTAGTGCTGCGGCAACAGGCTCGCCGGCTGGCCGGGGCAACGGCGTTTCGTCAAAAACGATCGCGCCGAGCCTTGTCGCGCGCCGGGCGCGGACTTGCCTGCTCGGCAGGTCGAAATAGGTCTGCTCGCCGGTCTTGATCACACCTGGTAGCTGGGTTTCGACATCGCCGCGCGAAATCTCCGCCGCAGCGAGGATGCGTGCCTGCGTCGCGCGTCCGGTCAGATCGGCGATCACCAGCATCTGGCTGCCTGCCAGACGTTCCGTCTCCGACAATTCGGCGCCCCGGCCGTTTGCCATCACGTACCGTCCCCGCCCGCCGCGCTGCAGGGCAATCCGATCGGGAAAGGCATGTAGCAGGAGTTGTCCGGCAAGCGGTGGCGCACTTGAGGAAATCTTGTCGAGCCCACGCGCCAGCCGTCCGGCAAGGCGCCGCGAAGCATCCGCCCTTTCCCCCTTCTCCACCTTGAAGCGCCGCAAACGGTCCTCGATGTCGATGCTTGTGCCGCCGAGGCCCTGTTCCGTGAGAAGAACGGCAAGCATTGCAGCTTCTTTTGCGTGGCCGCTGTCGCCGGCCGAAACCACCATGGCTGCCAGCCGCGGCGGCAGCGCTAGGTCGCGCATCGTCTTTCCGCGCGCAGTCAAGGTTCCATCCTTGTCCAGGGCTCCGAGTTCCCGCAGCAGCGCGCGCGCTTCCTTCAGCGTCGTCGCTGGGGGCTGGTCGACGAAGGCAAGCGATGTCGGATCCTGAACGCCCCAATGGGCCAGATCGAGCACGAGACCGGAAAGATCGCTCGACAGGATCTGCGGCGGTGTGAAAGCAGGTAAGGCGGCCGTCTGCCCCGGGTGCCAGAGGCGGATCGCGATACCGGGTTCCGTTCTGCCTGCGCGGCCGGCGCGCTGGTCGGCAGATGCCCGCGACACCCTCACCGTCTCCAGCCGCGTGATACCTGCCGAAGCCTCGAACACCGGCAGCCGCTGCAGCCCGCTGTCGATTACGATGCGCACGCCGTCGATGGTGATCGACGTCTCGGCGATCGAGGTCGCAAGCACGATCTTGCGCGTGCCCTTCGCCGCCGGACGGATTGCTGCATCCTGCTCTTTCTGGCCGAGATTGCCGTAGAGAGGGGCGATCAGCGTGTCCGACCCGAACCGCCCTTCGAGCCTTTCCGCCGTTCGGGTGATTTCGGCCTGCCCAGGCAGGAAAGCGAGGATCGATCCCGTCTCGCCCGCATGGGCCTCGACGATTGCCCGTATAGCGGCGTCCTCTATACGCTCGCCACTCGGGCGATCCCGATAGCGGACGTCGATCGGAAAGCTCCGGCCCCTGCTTTCGATCACCGGCGGATGGTCGAGGAGTGCTGCGACACGCTCGACGTCGAGCGTTGCCGACATCACCAGAAGCCGCAGATCATTACGGAGCGCCGTGCGCACGTCGAGCGCCAATGCCAGCCCGAAATCCGCATCAAGCGAACGCTCGTGAAATTCGTCGAAAATGACTGAAGAAACCCCCGAAAGTTCCGGATCATCGAGAATCATGCGCGCAAAGACGCCTTCGGTGACCACTTCGATCCGCGTCTTGCCGGAAATGCGGTTGTCGAGGCGCATGCGGTAGCCGACTGTTTCGCCCACCTGTTCGCCGAGCAGAAAGGCCATGCGGCTCGCCGCAGCCCGCGCTGCCAGCCGCCGTGGCTCCAGCAGAATGATCCTGCCGTCGTTGCGCCATGGTTGATCCAGCAGATAAAGTGGCACAAGCGTGGTCTTCCCGGCGCCGGGTGGCGCGGAAAGAACGGCTCGTCCGTTTTCGGCAAGTGCGGTTCCGATCTCGGGCAGAACGTGAGAAACCGGAAGTTCCGGCAGAACGGGCATTGCGCTTATTTCCCGCCGGTAACGGTTTCATAGGCGAGAATCGCTCCGGCGAGATCCTCGAGCGCGGCGCCCACCGATTTGAAAAGCGTGATCTCGCCTTCCGCGCTGCGGCCGCCTCGTGTTCCGCAAACGAGTTCGGCAAGTTCTGCCTTGATCGCACCCTCGTTGAGCACGCCGCTTCCGAGTGGCTGAACGATATCACCCGCTTCCTTCATCGCACCGGCTCGCGTATCGACGAAGACGGACGCACGGCGGATCGCCTCGTCGTCGGTCTCACGCATGCTAGGCTTGAAGCCGCCGACGAGATCGAGATGCGCGCCGGGCTTCAGCCATGCGCCGCAAATGAGCGGCTCGCTTGAGAGCGTGCCGCAGGAGACGATGTCGGCGGTTCGCGCCGCCGCTTCGATATCGAAGACCGCCTCAGCGGCCAGCCCAAGCTCTCGGGCTTCGGCCGCTACCTTTTCTGCGCCTGCAGGATTACGCCCCCAGATATGGATGCGCTTGATCGGGCGGATGGCCGTATGCGCCTGCAGCAGGTTGAGCGAGAGGCGACCGGTTCCGCAGACAAGCAGCTCGGCCGCATCCGGCCGCGCCAGAT
>NZ_CP006877.1:3067500-3290000 GCF_000816845.1 Rhizobium gallicum bv. gallicum R602sp
CGTCGAACGAACGACAATCCCGGTTTTCTGCATGCGCGAACCACCTGAACTAACGTCAATTAGCCCCCCGCCACAATCAAGTACCGCGTTTGAAGCGGCACTTCCTTCGAAGATCAGTTGATGGGTCACGACGTCACGCGAAGACAGCTGGATATTGCACCGCAAAGAAACCGGCTCTGAACCAGGGGCCTTTATTTTGGCGATCGTCTCCTGTCCGCACGGTGTGTTGTGTCCAGCCTCTTCGCGTGGTGGCGAGGTGTCGGTGGGGCTTTCCTCGACAGGCGTGGGCCTGCTGTTTTCGCCTTCATCAGGCGACGGCACGGACGGGCCCGGTGGTCGCTGAGGATGCGGCCTCTGATACCCAAGATCCGACTGCAAAAAGGAGCTGTCGATATAGGCCGCTCCGCCCTGGCAGCCAACCAACAAGGCGAGGCTCGTTGACATTATGACAGCTTTCGTCTTCCCGAGTATCATTCTATCTCCGTTGCCCTGCGTGGAGGCGAATCTTCACCCTGCCGACTTCTTACCAGATGTCGGTCAAGGGACGTCTATTTTCATCGGATGTTTGCGGATCGGCGGCTCGACGTATGCGCCCGGCTCGTTGACATTTCGCGCCAGCAATCTGGCAGCAATGCTTTCGGCAGCAGCCTCCGCTCCCTCTTTCGAATAGAAGTTCCCGCGAACCTGCACGGTGGCTGCGAGCAATCGCATGAACGCGTCAAGAAGCTTTGCCGATGGGGGTTGTGGATCCTGCCAGAAAAGGTCGATTGACTTCGGATCCGTCAGTCCTTCGATATCATAGATCGTAACTCCGAGCGTCTTAACAGGCTTGCCTGCCTGCAATGCTGAAAGTGCAGCTGTCGAATTGACGGTGACCATGCCCCGGCTTGCAACGATCAGCGCCGAGAGATCACCGCCGTCGATAACCTGCACGCGGCCGGACAAGCCGAGCGACAGGGCGGTGGCGTTCACATAGTCGTCCCAGTCGATAAGGCCGTTGTCGAGCGGATGCACTTTGACGAGTAGTTTCGCATCTTGCGATGCGTGCTCGGCAAATGAGCGCAGAATAAAACGGATGGCATCCCGCTGGCTGTGGAACGGCGAATGGGCGCGCAACTGATAATCGGTCGCAATCTGCAGGGGATAGACAAAGAACGCTGCGTTGTCGGAAGACAGCCGGCCAACTTTGATATTCGCCTCGCGAGCCCTTTTGCGGCCAGTTGCGAGCCTCCTCAGCCAGCCGGCATATTCTGCGAGCGGATGAAACAGCCCGTGCCGCCGGTAATGCGGATAAAAAAGCGAGAAGAACACGGTCGGCAGGTAATAAAGTAAATCGGCGATCGCTTCCGAGAGGAAAGTATGACTGTAACGCCTGTTCCAATCCGGCTCCGGCAGGCCCTCCGCAGCCGCAAGTATATGACCCGGATCAACGGGAAAACGCGAGTTGGACGAAAGGCCCTCGCGCTCGATGGTCACCCAATCAGGCCTCAAATGCCCCATCTCGATGGTGTAGATCGAAACGCCCATTGCGCGGGCTTCGGCGATCGCAGCACGGTGGTAGGGTCTCTCCTCTCCGTGGACGATAAGGTCGGTGATCTTGCGGTCCGCGATAAGATGACGGACATAGCCCGGCCAAGCGGCGAAAGGACCGCGATAGTTCAAGGCACCTCGCCTGCGCCAGAATAGCCAATCTCCGCTATTGAGGTTGACGCGAAGGCACGCGCAGCCGGCTGCCTCAAGACGGTCCGCGATTTTGCAATAGAGGATGGACGATGGCCCCTGGAGAAATAGGAAGACGCGTTTCGCCTTCTCCTCTGATGGGGCCGACACAATCATTCCGCCGGCAACTCTTTGCTAAGACCAGCAAAGCGCAGCAGCGTTCCGAGCAGGTTCCACGGCGCTTCTTCCCGGGGCGGGACGGGACGCTGCGAATGCGAGCGAGCGCGGCCGAGCGGCACGATCACGTAATCGGTGCGCGGGTCCGGAAACGGATCGGCAAAAGCTTTCAAGAGCGGCGCATGATCGCCGTAGAAGAGCAACCAGACTGGCCGGTCCAGCGTGTCGAGATGATGGGCCAGGTTCCCAAGCGCATGATCGGCGCGGCGAAGGAGCTCGGAATAGATCTCCACAGGATCGGTTAGATCACCGACGCGACCGGCTTCCCAGGGGCCATGGTTGGCCATTGAGGCGACGAACAGGAAATTCTTGATATCCGGATCCTTTTCGATCTCGCGGATGACGCTCTTCGTCAGCGCCTGATCGCTAACATAAGGGCCGTCGCGCTCCGGATTATGATCGAATTCGTCGAGCATCATCATGTGATCGAAGCCGAGCTGCGGCATTGCCTTATGACGCAGGAAGAAGGTGCGATCGTAGGGATGAATGAACTGCGTCTTCCAGCCGGCATCCTTCAGCTTATTCGGCCAGACGACATCCGTGTACTGGCTTGCGCTCAGATAGGGATAGCTCGCATCGATATGCACGTCGTCCGGCTGAAGGCCGCTTAAGATTGCAAATTCGGTGCGAAGCGTATAGCCGCCTTCGAAAACGCTTGTCATACGGCCCCACTGCGCCGCCCGCTTTCGCAGTCGATCAAGATTGGGAAGCTTTAAATCTTTGACCTCGAAATGACGAAGGTCGATGAACGATTCCGACTGCCAGACGACGATGAGAGGCGGTTCGTTATCGCCGTCCGGATCCCAAAGATCGTGCAGCGCCGACTTCAGCATGACCGACAGCTCGTGCACGATCTTCTCGCGGCGGCGGCCGAGCCATATGATGAAATGAAGAACGACAGATGTGAACGTACCGAAACGGACCGTATTCTTCTTGATATCGATCGGTCCAACCAGCTGCTGCGTGGCCCGCGAGACCGGCCCGTTCACAGGGCCGTAGAAAAGCGCCAGCCACGGACCGAAGGCAACGGCAAGTCCGACCAGGGCCCAGAACCCCTGTGCGCTGGCAGGCAAAATATGCGGCTCGAAATAGAAATAGAGCCCGGTCACGCCGAAGACGTAAAGGAAAGAGAATATCCAGAAGAAGATGTTCAGGGAGGTCGCGTAGAAGATCTCCTTGTATTTGAAAACATCGACGACGAGCGCGATGTCGGAGAAAATCAGCGGCTCTCGGATGAACTTGAACTTCGCGCGCGAAATCCCGGTGAAAATCACAAAGAAACTCATCGTCGCCTGCATGGCGTAGATCGGCCGCCACGTTACCGAAAAGAAACCCGCAAAGACCAGAGCGATAACCGGAAGGCGTGCGGCAAGATCGAGCGCATAGCGTGAGGGTGTTCGCTCGACGTTGTTCTGACGATAGACGGCAGACGGCATCGCGAACCAGTCCGTTGCATAGACGAAGATGCACGTCAGGGCAAAGCAGGAGGCAACCAATAGAAAGGGGACGTCATGTAAGCGCAAAGGAACCATCGATTTTCTTTTACCGGCAACAAATGCCAAATCCGATTAAAGCTTGGGCGTGTCAATGCCCGATGATATCCCTGTCTTCAAATGCACAGTCGATGACCTTGCATGCGTTTCCCTTGCGCCACGCTTCAACCGAGATCGGTACCAGAGCGAAAGCAGCGGCTTGATGAACGGCCCCAGATAGGCAAGCGCCATGAGGGACGGCGTGAAGTGAATCTTCGAGCGTTTTCGGTCGATACCGGCGATAATGCGCTGTGCAATTGCTTCTGCCGTCCAGGGCTTCACCTTGCCCATCAGAACCTCGGCCTGCCATGGCCGCATCGTCATTTCACGCTGATACTGGGGTGTCAGCGTGTCCGGCGGAAAGCAGATGGAGACGCGAATTCCCGTTCCGACGGCTTCCGCCTGTATGGCTTCCGCAAAGCCTTTGAGGGCCGATTTAGAGGCGCAGTAGGCCGCATAACCGTGAAGGCCAATCAATGCGGCACCCGACGAGACCACCATGATGGTGCCCTGCCCTCTCGCCTTCATGCTGTGATAGACGGCACGGGCGGCATTTGCGGTGCCCAGGAGATTTGTGGATATCTGCTGGTCGAAGGCCGCAGCTGAAAGAGCATCGAAGGCGGCCGGCTCGACAATGCCGGCAGAGGCGATCAGCACATCGCAGGGGCCGTTTGCCGTTTCACAGGCTTTGACCGCAAATGCCAGGTCCTCATGCTTGGAAACATCAGCCGAAACGGCAAAAGTGCTTCCGCCTTTCGATACAGCCTGGACGTCTAAAACCGCCTGGTCGAGGCGTGCCGCATCACGTGCGATCAGTGAAACCCGCTCGCCTCTGGCGGCGTAAGCCTTTGCGACTGCTAATCCGATGCCGCTTGAACCGCCGGTTACGATGACATGCATTGCATCGTCCTGCCTTAAGGCTTGCCCGCCATCTGGTTCATCGGCAGGAGCTTCATTACCTGTTCGAAGTCGATCGAACCTAGGCCGAAATTGCGGTCCTGTAAATCTTTCAGCCGCTTTGCGGTCACAGTGACGGCATGGCTGATCTGCTCATCCGTGTGATTGCAGGTGATAAAGAAACGCAGCCGCGCCATACCTTCTGGAACTGCCGGATGGATGATCGGCAGCGCGTTTACGCCCTCTTCGAGAAGATCGTTGGAAAGCTGCACGGCGCGAACGGAATCCCCAACGATCACCGGAACAACGGAATATCCCGTCGCGAGGCCGGTATCGAGACCGGCTTCCTTCGCAAGCTTGAGGAAGAGCGCGCCGTTGCGCCGCAACCGGGCGGTACGCTCCGGCTCTTTCGTCAATATTTCCAGGCCGGTCAATGCCGCAGCCGCCAGTACCGGCGCCAGGCCGACGCTATAGACGAACCCGCCGGCTTCCGCCTTCAAGACGTCCGCCAAAGCCTGGCTTCCGGCTATATAACCGCCGCAACTCGATGTGGTCTTTGAAAGCGTTCCCATCCAGATGTCGACGTCATGTGGATCGATGCCGTAATGTTCGAAGCTGCCGCGGCCGGCTTGTCCAAGCACGCCGAGAGCGTGCGCCTCATCGACCATCAGCCAGAAGCCGTAACGCGACCTCAGCTCGACCAGTGCCGGCAGGTCGGCGATATCGCCATCCATCGAGTAGACGCCTTCGACGATCACCAGGATACGCCGGAAGTCGGAGGACAGAGACTTCAGAACGGATTCGAGGTTCTCGACATCATTGTGCTTGAAGAGACGGCGCGTCGCGCCCGATTGCTTGATCCCGGCAAGCGCGCTGTTATGGATGAACTCGTCATGGATCACGAGATCCTGCGGGCCCATCAGACAGCTGATCGCAGCAACATTGGTCAGATAGCCGCTGACGAAGCAGACTGCAGCGTCAACGCCGTAGACTTTGGCAAGCGCATGTTCAAGTTCGACATGCACGGGCCGCTCTCCGGCAACCAGCCGGCTTGCCGACGCAGAAATGCCAAAGCGATCTATCGCCTCTTTTGCCCGCTGGTTGACGAGCGGGTCGGTATTGGTTGCGAGGTAGTCATAAGAGGCAAAGTTTGTGAACTCCCGGCCGGACATAACAGTCGTTGCACCTGCCGCCTTGTCATGAGACCGGTAGAAGGGGTTGCCGATGCCAGCCATCTGCGCCCCGATTTTCTGGGTCATCACCCGCTGGTATTCCGGCAGTTCGTCGAATCGTGTCACCTGGCGAACCGGCGGCTGGGGGTGGCGGTTCATCCGGGCTGCCCGGTTTCTGCCGGACGACTCGTTGGCGTGCCGCATCTGATCGAGCAGTCCCGTTTTCCGGTCCTGCGCCTTCCCGTCTGGATTATCCGTCATTTCACATTGCCGCTTTCTGAACCGTGCCAGAATGACTCTGGATCAGCTGGCTGACAACCTGCTCGGCTTCGCCTGCTCCCTCGTTTCCACCACTACGGCTGGCCACGCGCTCCCGAAGACGAGCCACAACATCGCCGATGGTCGTGCCATCGCTGATACCACTCAGCGGTATGTCGAAGCCGGTCTTCTGTTGGAAGCTCATACCGAGTTCCATCGCCATCAGGCTGTCGAGCCCGATATCCTTCAGCACTTTTTCCGGTGTGATACCATCTTCGGTGATACGCAGGATCGCTGCGATTTCGACAGCGACCAGCTTATGGAGAAGGGCCTGCGCTTCATCTGCAGACTTGCCGGCGATCATCGCCTCAAGATCGATGGTTTCGTTGTCATTGGTCGCCTGGTTGCTTCCTGCCTGGCGCATGATCGTCTCGAAGAGCGACTTTCCGGCAATTGGTAGAAGGCGCGCCGCGCTCCAGTCGACCTCGGCGATCATGACAGTCGCACCCTCGATGCGGCCCTGATCGGCAAGCATGTAGCGCTCGACCTGCTCCAGCGCATCGCCCGCTTTCAAAGCCGACTTGCCGATGCGCTTCGAAAGCACCTCGTTCACCTCGGCGTTACGTGCCAGGTAGCCCTTGTCGGCAATCGCGCCGAAGCCTACCGCCAGGCCGGCAAGTCCGGCTGCGCGGCGTTGGCGCGCCAGACCTTCGAGGTAGCCGTTGGCTGCGACATAGTTCGCCTGGCCCGGATTGCCGAGCATCGTCGTCGCGGACGAGAACAGCAGGAAGAGATCGAGATCGTCATCTGCCGTCAGCCGGTGAAGGATGTCTGCGCCCTTGACCTTGACGTTCACGACGGGCCGGTTGCGTTCTGCCGTGAGGTTCGAAAGCAGGGCATCGTCAAGCACCATGGCTGCATGGACGATGCCCTTCAGCGGCGCCTTGGTGCGCAATTCGTCAAGCAGGGCGGCGACCGCCTTCTCCTCGGTAATGTCGCAAGCATGCACGCTTGCCGTGACGCCCTTCTTTGTCCATTCGGTGATCGCCTTGCGGGTCTCGTCGTCGGCAACGCCCTTGCGCGAACAAAGCGCGATCTTCCGGGCGCCTTTCGAAACCAACCAGTTTGCAGTTGCAAGACCGAAGCCGCCGATGCCTCCTGCCACAAGGAAGATGCCATCGGAATCGAAGTGAAGCGCCTTGCCGGGTGCCGGAAGAACTTTATCCTTGCCGATGACCGGGGGACGGACGACGATCTTGCCAATGTGGCCGGCATTCTGCATGAGACGGAATGCGCTGCTGATCTCGTCATAACCGAAAGCGCGATAAGGGATCGGCACCAGCTTTCCGGCGGAGAACAACTCTCCGATTTCGGTGAATATCCGCTTCGTGAGTTCCGGCACATTGACGAGCAGCTGGTCGGCATCGATCCCGAAATAGCTGATATTGCGGCGGAAAGGCCGAAGCCCGATCTTGCGGTCGGAATAATAGTCGCGCTTTCCAAGTTCAAGGAAGCGCCCGAACGGCTTCACGAGCTCGAGGCTGCGCTCCATGGCTTCGGAGAAGAGCGAATTGAGAACGAGATCGACACCGGCACCATCGGTAATCCGGCGAATATCGGTCACGAAGTCGAGCGAGCGCGAATCGAAGATATGATCGGCGCCGAGCGTTTCCAGGAAGCGACGCTTCTCAAGCGTTCCCGCCGTGGCAATGACCGTTGCGCCCTTCAGCTTTGCGATCTGCAGGGCAGCCAGGCCGACACCGCCTGCGGCACCATGGATCAGGATCGTCTCGCCGGGCTGAATGCGGCCGAGCTCGACCATGGCATAATAGGCCGTGAGGAACGCGACCGGCACGGTTGCTGCGGCGACCGTATCCATCCGTTCGGGTAGCCTGGTGACACCATCCTGGCGAACCCTCACATGCGTGGAGAAGGCGGCCGGGCCGATGCCCATCACCTTGTCGCCACGCCTCAGATCACTGACGCCCATGCCCGTTTCGACAACACGTCCGGCAAACTCCATGCCGATCGTGGCGCCAGCAAAGCCGTCCTCCAGTGCTTCTTCGGGGAGCAGGCCCATGGCCCACATGACATCGCGGAAGTTGAGACCCGTTGCCTCGACGGCAACGACGATCTCACCGTCGGCAACAGACGGTACGTCACAAGCTTCCCAGGCAACACTGTCGAGGCGTCCGGCCGAATGCTGGCGGATCGTGGCAGCGGCATAACCGCCGGTCATCCGGGCAGAGGACGCTGAAGGCCCGGTAACAGCGCGAAGTTCACGGACCTCGCCGGTTGCCTCGTCGAGCATCCATTCGCGGTTTGCCCCATGTGATGCGAAGATCGAATTCACGATGCCGGAAATACGCCTATCGCCGGGTTCCGCATCGAGCATGTGGACGTCCAGGAATTCATACTCGTTCTGCAGGACGCGGGCAAAGGCCCAAAGCCCTGAGTTTGGGCCGTCGGTTCCATCACCGGAAAGCGGCGAGCCGCCGGGCGCGATGAGAAGAAGCTGCGGACGGCTGTTTGCGGCAGCCTCGCCGGACTGCATGTAGGCGGCAAGCGCTTCGGCAAAAGATGCAAATGCGACGAGCCGATCCTGTGACAGCTTCGATGGGTCTTGCTTCGATGCGCGCTGGGCATAATAGACCGCACGCACCGGCTGGCCCGCAAATTTGGAGAACGCTTCAGCATAAGCCGGCTTCGGCTCGTCCGCCGCAACGGATATTGTTGCTAGCCCCCCGAAGTCCGAGGCGTGGCTTGAGCCTTCGCCGATCACAAATAGCGGGCCATTAACGGCTTCGGCGGCCAGGGGTTTTTCGTTGACCGCCTTAGGCTGCGCGATCAGCGAAACGAGCCTGCCTTCCGGATACTCGGCTTCGTCGACCTTTGCGTCCGCAAATCCGAGCGAATGCGCAAGATCCTCAATCTGACGGGCGGTTCCGAGCTTTCCGATCGGAAATTCCGGAGACTGGCTGCCTGCAAACCAGACGTCCGACAGGCCGAATACGAAGTCGTTGAAAGCGGAAGGCGCACGATCGGCAAGGACGAGCGTCGCACCGTGAGCAGCTGCCTTGCGCACGACAGCCTGGAGCGCCTCGTCGCTGGAAAGATACTGCTGGCTCTGATCCCCCGCAACGACAACCAGATCGGCCGCGGCCTGATCGCCGAGCTTATCGGGGTCTGCGACAATGACATGCGCGCTGTCTTCGAAAGCGAGTTCCAGCGTACGCCGGATATTTTCACGCGGGTCGGCAATGACGAGCAAAGCGCCGTGTTCGGCTGCCGCCAGGGCAAGCTTGCGGCTGAAGGCGGCCGAGATCGACCCAACTTCCAGAATTCGACGGATACCGCCATTCTTCGCCTTCAGCACACCATCGACCATGCCGCTTACGACGGAAAGGCGGTGCAAGCTCAAGGGCGAATGGACGAGAACATGCTCCAGCGTCGCTTCGCTGACCGACTTCGAAGAAGCAATGTCCTTGCCCTGCTTGAGGGCTGCGATTTTCTCGAGAGCATCGCGATGCGCATCGTTGATGAGGACGGCTTCCGCGATGCGGCCGGCATCTTCACCATAGAGTTCTCGCAGAACCTCTTGGACCGGAGGCAGCGTGAATTCAGTCGCAACGGTCCATTTTCCATCATCGGAAGAGGCAATGCCCGCATCTTCAAGGCTGAAGAGGCAGCTGGAGAGGAAGGATCTGAATGCGGCATCGCCGGGAAGGCTGCCAATCGTAATCGAACCATCCCTTGCCGCGAGCGCAAGCGCGATCTCGTGGCATGCGCGATAGACGGCGGCGTCGAGCAGAAGGGTTGCGTTATTCAGCGCAACGTCCGGGGCGCTGGCAATGACCGGAAGCGCATGAATGTCGGATGTCGCGGCAAAAAACGCGGACGGGACGCTCTCATAGTGAAAGGCGACGGAATCCAGCGTGTGGTGACGCCTCAGATACGTCCGGCGGAAGCGGCAATCGTCGAATGCCGCAACCTGTGTGCCCGCGTCGTCGAACATCCGGAAACGCACCTTGATCGAATTCTGGCTGAACCGTTCGATCCCGATCGTCGCCTTGACGACTGGCCGTTCGGAACGCCTGACGCGAACGGAGCCGAAGCGCACAGGGATATAGGGCGCGCCTGCCTGATCGCCGGATAGCTGATCGAAAAGCGCCACCAGACCGTGAAACGCTGCATCGACCGACATCGGATTCAGATTGTAGCTCAGGTAAGGGTGTGCAGCCTTTTTTGCTGTCTTAAGATCGACCTCTATCAGACCGTGCCCGAAAGCGACCGCCTTCGACAACAGCCTGAAATGCGGACCATATTGCAGGCCGAAGCGCTCAGCTGTCTCATATGTCTTTTCGGCCGTCAGAACCGATTTGACTTCGCCGGCGACGGGGGCTGCGCGCTCGTCGGCCACGGCATCGATCGTCTTGCGCACCCGGGCTACGGCATGAACGGTCCAGTCGTCATTGCTCAGCCGTTCACGCGAGCGGATTTCGATGTTGCCGGTTTCGGGAGAAAGGACCGTCGAAAGTTCGGCGATACGATCTTGCCGCAATTCCAGTGGCCGCACGATCTCCAGATTTCCGAGTTCGACCTCGTCCGTATCATAATATTGCTGTGCAGCCGTTACGGCGATCTCGATGAAGCCGCTGCCAGGCATGATCGCCTTTGAATCCACGACATGCTCTGCAAGGTCTGGCAGCAGGTTGGCGTCAACATGGTTCTTCCAGCTCGATGCGTTCGGATCGGTTCGCCAGCCGAGCAGCGTATAAGGCACACGCTGATCGCGGCCGAAGATGTCGATCTCGTCGCTCGTCGGGTGCGGACGCAATTCGACTTTCTCGAACGGCAGCGGAGGAAGTTGAATGAAGGCGTTGCGACCGGCGGCGTTGCGTGAACGAAGCGGCGATACGCCATGAGCCACGGCACGCGCGAAGGACTGCGCGACCGGATCGCGCCCGGTTCCGCTTTCACGCGCAAGCGTCGGGATTACGGCCGCTTGATGCGAGATGTTCTTGGCGATGTCCGTCACATAGTTCGAAAGAATCGGGCGCGGCGAGATTTCGATGAAAAGGTTGCAACCCATTTCCATCGCGGCTTCACAAGCGTCCTTGAACAGCACCGGATCACGCACGTTGCGCCACCAATAAGCCGTGTCCAGCGTCTGCCCATCAGCGTGGCGGCCCGTGACGGTGGAAATGAATATGCCGGTGCCGGCATCTGGCTCGAGATCCGGCAGATCGTCGAAGAATGCATCCTTCGCCCGATCGATGATCGGATGATGGAACGGATAGTTAATATCGAGCACATGCGCCACGATCTGCGCCTTGCGGGCGGCGTCGCGGAAGGCCTGAACCTCTTCTGATGGGCCGGAAATCGTCACTGAATTCGGCGCGTTGATGGCTGCAATGCAGATATTGTCGAAGCCATTCGCATGTGCGAAAGCAAGCGCGGCATCCGCGGTCATGACGACGGCTGCCATCTTGCCTTCGCCGGCGAGCAGGTCCTGATGCTGCGAGCGTTTGGCAACGATCGCCACAGCTTCCGCGGCCGTCAGCACCTTGGCCGCGTAGGCAGCGGCAATTTCGCCGACTGAGTGACCAAGAACCGCATCGGGTCGCAGGCCCTGCGCCGAAAGACAGTCGGTCAACGCTGCCTGCACCGCAAACAGCATCGGCTGAGCAATCTTGGTGTCCGCGAGCCGCTCCGGCAGATCCTTGGAAAAGAGCAGATCGGTCAGCTTTTCGCCGAGATAATATTCAAAGAGCGCGCTGAAGGACTGGAAGCATTGGCGGAAGTGCGCGTTTTCGCGATACGCGTCCACCCCCATGCCCGGCCATTGCGAGCCGTTTCCAGCAAAGACAAATGCAACCCGCACGCCTTGACCAGGAACCTCACCATGCTCGCCAGCCGTCGGCTCGCCTGCCAGATGAGCGCTGATTGCCGCCAACACTCCGTCGCTGTCCTTCGCTTTGACAGCAAAACGGTGGCGCATTGCCTCACGGTTCGCCACCGCCGAAGCGACAAGCTGGCGCGCCTCTCTGGTTTCGGCCTGCTCCAGACGCTGCTTATAGTCATCAAGCAGGCCCTCAAGCGCCGTGGCGCTATGGGCGCTTGCCATGAAGATGACCCGATCACCCTTTGCTTGCGGCTCAGGCGGTGCGACAGGATCCGGATCGCTGATCACGACATGGGCGTTCGTGCCGCCAAAGCCGAATGAGTTTACGCCTGCAAAGCGCGGGGTTTTGGCAGGCATCAGCTCGATCGGAGAGGTGTTGACGCGAACGTTCAGATCCTCGAAATCGATGTCTTCGTTGGTCCGCTCGATATGAAGTGTTGCCGGCAGGAAATTGTTTTCAAGAGCAATGACTGCCTTTAGGAGACCGAAGAGGCCGGAGGCTGGTTCGGTATGACCGATATTCGATTTGATGGAGCCGATCGGAACTGGCGCCCGGCGGTTCTTGCCGATGACGCTGCCGATGGCCCAGACTTCAGCGGGGTCGCCGACGCGCGTGCCGGTACCATGGCCTTCGATGAAGGCGATGCGATTCACATCGATATTGGCGCCTTCGTAAACCGACTTGAGGAGGGCAGCCTGCGCCTCCCGCGACGGCAGGGAAATGCCATTGGTACGGCCTGAAGAATTGACGCCGGTTGCATGAAGACGGGCGTAGCTGCGGTCCCTTTCGCGCAGAGCCTTGTCTGTGCGGCGAAGCACCAGCACGACGCCCCCTTCGGCGCGCACATAGCCATGACCGTTCGTGTCATAGGCTCGGCACAGGCCTTCGGGTGACAGCATACGCGCTTGCGCAAAGCCGACAAAGGAAAGCGGATGAGCCAAAAGATTGATCCCGCCCACGATTGCCGTATCGATGTCCCCGCGATCAAGCGCGCGGACGGCCTGGTCGAGCGCCACCAGCGACGACGAACAGGCCGTGTCGATCGTCATGCTTGGGCCGCGCAGCCCAAAGATATGCGAGATACGGTTCGAAACGATCGAAAGCGTGTTGCCCGTCATGAAATAGGGGCTGCCGGTCGCCGGATCCTCGACGGCCAGGTTGCCGTTATCGAGGCTAGATGCACCGACATAGACGCCCACCTGCTCGCCACTTAAGGAAGCAGCAGGAAGATTGGCGTCCTCAAGCGCACGCCAGACAAGGCTCAGCAAAATCCGCTGCTGCGGATCCATCTGCATCGCTTCGCGCTGGGAAAGGCCGAAAACAGCCGGATCGAAATGATAGACGTCCGATAGAACGCCGGCGGCGAACGTGTAGGTCTTGCCCTGGATGCCTTGATGCGGGTGCCAGTAGCGGGCGAGCTGCCAGCGCTCAGCCGGGATTTCGCTGACGGTGCACTTCCCGTCCTCGAGGATTTGCCGCAGTTCATCCACTGAAGAAGCGCCTGGAGCAACGCTTGCGCGCCCAATAATCTCAATCGTCATGTTCACCCGGTGTCGTTATGGCAGTAGTCGGCAGAGGGCGGATATCAATGCCAGCTAAAGTTCACATCATAAAAGATACGGCTTGTCACCCGAAAAAATCGCATCTGTGGTTGTATTCCCATAACTTTCAATAACAACCGTAACCGATTGTAAACAAAGGAAGGAGCGCCATCATTTCCTGATGGAGCCCCTTCCAAAAGAATAGCTACAATCAGCAACTAGATCTAATTGTTCATGTTGTTGTAAATTCCAGCGCTCTGCGCGGCAATGCCGACCGGTTGCCCGACAATTCCGAGGAACATACGAATGTCGACGGCAGGATGGCGCGAGATGTAGATAACATCGCGATTCTTGACCGGGAACGTCTGTCCGACAATCAAGCTATCCGGATGACTCATGTCGAAACGATAGACAATCGGATAGCGGCCAACGCTGTCCGGCGCCAATCCCTTGTTCAGGAGCTCATGGAACCGCTTGGTGCCAAGCAGGCTCATGACGACATCAGGCTCTTCGTAGCGGAACAGGAAGTAGCCTTTTGCGTCAGTCGCCAGATCGTTGCCGCCTCGACCAAGTGCGACCGCCTCAAGCAGATTGAGATCGTTCGCACCGAAATTGATACGTGCGTTCAGATTGGCGGAGCCAAGGATTGTAAACGTCCGCGGGTCCTTCGACACGAAAATCCGGTCGCCGGGCTGGACGTAAATGTCTTCCGAGGGATTTTCGATGATCGACTTCAGAAGCGCCGTTCCGGTTTTCTTGCCGCGGACGAGCGTGACATAGGCCTCGTACGGCTGTGCCTGCGACCCCCCTGCCTTGGCAAGCACCTCGGTGATCTTTTCGCTGACGAGGCTCAGCGGCACCTGGGACGGCTTGCCGACCTCACCAGAAACCGTGACATTTCGGGATGCGGTGCTCACGCTCGTCACAATGACGTCCGGCTCGACGGCCTTGTTCGCCAGTGACGCAAGAATTGCCTTACGGGCTTCTTCAAGAGTCTTTCCCTCAAACTGGACCGATCCTGCATAGGGAATTGCGGCCATACCATCCGGCTGCACTACAATATCGAGGTTCGTCTGCTTCGATTCCGTCGTCGAGAAGAGCCCGTCGCTGCCGGCTTCGAAGATTGTTACCTTCAGGTGATCCCCGACGCCGATCACCACGCGACCCACGCCACCGCCAATACCGAAACGGCGATTGAGAGCTGTCGCCACATAATTAGAGACGAGAGTGGCAGAACGGCTGTCCACGTCGACGATGTCAAATACGGCAGCATTCCGGCGGCCGACTTCTGCAGCGGATCGCCCAGCATCCTTGTTAATTGTATCGGCAAGTGGCCCCTGCGCAGGCAACCCCTGGCACCCCGCCAAGGCAAGGCAGATCAACACAATACTCGATCGAACCAATTGATTTCCCTCGATATCGGCGATGACATTCTTCCTGCCTGTCACAACCGACCTATTTGCAAAAGATTCTAATTGGCACCTGCAAAGCACACTGAACGTCTCACAACAAGCCAATTGGCGGACCGATCCCTAAAAAAATCACAGCTGCGTTATCAATGCCATAGTGCAGTAAGGGCTCTACAATGGTCCCGCAAGCGCCCCAGCAAACTATCTACAATTTGAGTTAAAGGCGCTTAAACAGCGGCGACACGTTTGTCAGATTTATCGATCCGCGATACCGACATCGACACCACGCGACTTCTGCACGCTGGAACTCTACGTGTTCGGCGTTACGAGTTTGGCGGGCTCAGAACTCCCGCGAAGTCCCTCTTGGGAGGGAATATCATCTTCCCGATTGCGCGGTAAGTCGGATTCTTAAGGCTCAGAAAGTATCCAACTGGATCTTTGTCATATTTTTTTATGTCTTTGGAGTTGCCCAGCAATTGAATGAAAGGACGAACAACTGGTACCAATCGCCGACGCAAGGGGCTGATTTCGCTTTTCCTGCCGCGGGCCATGGCGTCCATTATTGCCGCGCGGCCACCGTATGAATAAAATAGTGGGGCATCGAGTGAAACACCTCCAGGCTGCTCCCCAAAATGGATCGGTTCATTAGTTAGCCCACGAATTTCCGAGAAGACTGTCCTTCGAGATAGTCTGCGTAAAGATCCGTCCGCCTTTGTCTTTTCGATATATTCCGTCGCTCCGAACGAATAGAAGTCATTGACGAGGTACTTGACGAAACGCAAACGTGTCTCGGCGTCACTGCTCAGTTCCTGTTGCGCGAGTTGGATCAAGTGGCCGCACGACGTTGCTGTATGTGTGAAACCCTCATGGTCATAGAATGCTCTGCCGCAGCAGATTACTGGCTTACCCAGAGTAGCGGCGATCAATCCTGTGCCGGAATTGATGACAACGACCTTATCTGAAAGATCAATGAGATCGCGTATATGAGCGTCATCTGGCGCAAAGATGATGTTTTCGATCTCGGGCCGTTCGGTTTCAAGAGGATGCTTCTTCGCGACGACGACATACCTGCGTGAATCAACGGCACTTGCCATCGCTGCAACCCAAGAATTGAAACCTGCGGCGCTTTCGCATTGGCCAGAGAAGTAGATGGTGGCCGTATCCGAGGGCCGCTGCAGAGCGACAAAGATCACCTTCCTGTCGCCCAGTTGAAGGGATTGGCGCAAGTGATCAGCTCCCACGGACGCACCGTTTTTCTCGAGCGTTTCCTCGTTGAGGCGCAAACGGTCGATCCATTCAAGAGTGCGTTCACGGTCATCGTCACTTAATGGTGTGTCCCAGTACTGACGCGAGTAGGATTCGCTTTCGCCTAGAAAGCCTCTGGTGTCGAAAAACCAACTATTGTTGTAAGCGCCGCGATCATAGGCGATATATCGGATGCTGGCGTCCTTTAAGGCGCGATAAAGCGATAGGCGATGTTCATTTCCGTAGGGATTAAGAAAGAATACGCGGGTGAATCCTTCGTGGCTGACGAAGTCGACCAAAGCGTCCGCATTCGCAAAATTCTCTTCTGGGATGCAGCTATAGCGGCCGAAGGCTGGAAATGCGTGTCTGAGCGATAACGCGGGAGATGTGCGCGGTTTCACGAGGACCAGAGTGTATTCGTTGGATGTCAGATCCTCGAGGGGTTGGATTACCGTCGCGCCTCTGTCGTAGTCATGCATGGCCTTTGAAACGCGCATCTGGTTGTTTGTTCCAACATACCCTACATCCTTCCGTCTCGGATGCCATAAATGGGAAATAACGGTTCCTCGCTGGAACACGTCGATGCCATACAGTGCGTAATAGGCTCTGAACCCTTCGTAGTTCAGGATCGAGTTGTTTTTGGTGTTCTTGTAGTACTCGCGCGTTCGAGGACCGCGGTTGAAATATGAAGTCAGCCTGTGCATCAGTTCGAAGTCTTCAGCGCCGTGTCCGGTGAAGCTTCGATCGTGTCCGCCGACCGCCAGCAAATGGAGGCGGTTCGCTACGATCGCTGAAATTGCAAAGGTGTGGTGCTCATAGACTGCCTTGTCGTTGCGCATGATACCATCGTGTACTTGCATATCGGCAAACTCGCCGTCTCCCGACTCATGCAGTGAAAGGTATCGCTGCGTGAAGTCTTCAGTCAGGTATGCGCCTGGCAGCGCGAAGAATGCGTATGCGTTGTCGAACATCCCGCGCAACCTGGCCTCGGCGATAACGCGGTTGTATCCCTGGGGTGATAGGAGGAAATCAATATCGTGGTAGATCACAAGTGGCGTCGTCGCATGCTGCGTGCCTATGTCGCGCGCATGTCCGATGCTGAACGGCTCCCGTCCGGTTTCCACTCGGATGAGTCTCGCATTCGTCCGGGCGGCCACATCGGCAAGTTCGGCCTTTCGCTCGTCAGGCGTGCCGTAGTCTACGATCAGGACTTCGTAAGACTCCGGCAAAGTTGCAATGATTCGAAGAATGCGCTCAGGCTCATCGTAGAGCTTATCCTTGGATAATCGGACAGGAATTATTGCCGTAATAAGGCGGTGTTGAAAAATACTCATCTGAGCTTCCCCGGACGCAATCAGGTCGATATGATCTCCTGAGTTACCAAAGGGGGATTGTAATGGGAAGTGCAGAAGTTGTGTCGAGGCCGGAATATGTTGAGCATTTGGGTATAAAAATATCTGTGCCCGAAGCGACGGTTTCCGACACTGTTTTGAAATTCATGAAAGAAGGCCGATATGAATCTCGCGAGGGTAAAATCCTCAACCAGATCATTGAGGACGGAGAGCGCATTCTGGAATTGGGTGGCGGGATTGGCTTCATCTCAGCTATCGCTGGGAAGAATCCGAAGACGGCTGCCGTGCGCACGTATGAGGCGAATCCAAACCTTGCAAGTGTCATCGCGACCACCCACCAACTGAACTCAGTCAAGAATGTCGACGTGAAAACTGGCGTCTTGGTCCGTGAGGCTCGGCAATCAATCATCCCGTTTTATCTTCGAAAAGATTTCTGGGGGTCGTCCCTTGCCAAAAGGGAAGGCGAGACGAATGCCAAAGAGGTCATGGTCCCGGTCTACGAACTTTCGTGGGTTCTAGGAGAGTTCCGCCCGACTATGATCGTATGCGATATCGAAGGCGGTGAGGCTGACCTGTTCGACGGCCGGTCCCTGCCTGGGGTTAAGAAGGTCCTGATCGAGTTGCATCAGCCAATGATTGGACCGAAGGGTATGAAAGCTATCTTCGACGGATTCTCACAATCGGGTTTCTACTATGATCAGGACTTTTCCGCAGGTGGCGTCGTTCTGTTCAGGCGGCTTGAGCCCTAAACGCCAGTGGTTGTACGAGCAAGTTCAACGGCGCCCCTGAATCTCAAGCCGTTCCCAATCGTCGTAGGTTGGGTGCGGTGGTGGGTATCGATTTTGAAGCACCGAAGGCAGGCGGGATGCCGTTTTGCCATCTTTAGGATTGTAGAAAGTAGTACTGCTCGGTGCGGTGACGTGGACTGTGTTCCCACGTCACACCAGTTTTGACGACCCTTGCCGGGTTCCCCACCGCGACGCAATTGCTTGGAATTGGTTTGGTGACGACGCTCCTCGCGCCAACAACCGTCGCGTTTCCGACTTCTGCGCCCTTAAGTAGAAGAACGTCATCAGCAATCCACACATGGCTTCCTATCGCGATCGATTGTGACGGATTTAATCGCTGCCGCGAAACGGCATCATAGATTGGATGCCCGTCTGTCGTTCGGATGCTGATGTTGGAGCCGAGGAGGCAATCATCACCAATCTCGATGGAGGTGCTTTCAACCGCCCTCATGCTGACATTCGATGTTACGTTCAAAGAATTGCCGATACTAATGAAGCTTTCGTATCCGATGATAATTGAGCCGCTAATACGGCAGTTGTTACCGATCGTAAGTCGGGAATTTCGCCCCAGAATAATATCGCATTTCGCAAGGGTAACACCTTCTCCAATGTGCACGGACGAACCAAACTCATTAAAGACTATTTTGCCGCCTCTCAGGACCGACGTGGAAGCTGCATCAACAATGTTGTTGTTCTCGTCTGCATAAGCGGCGAGTTCAACAAGTTCGACTGGCATAACAGATTCTCCGTACGGCGCATTATGCGAGCAATGCAGAGGCAATGAACGGCTGTCAAGACTTTGATAATAGGATCTTGAAAGCGCTCGGCGGACGCAGTTTCGTACGCATCCGAGGAGGGCCGCCTTGCTGAGAAGTGAGGCGAACTGGATGTTCTGTCTATATGGACGTCAATATAGACAGTGTGAGAACCGTGGATTTAACGATAGAGAAGCGGCCGCAAGTTAGCCGTATGGAGATTGTCGATAGCGGGCGGCGTCGCCGTTTCAGCAACGAGGCCAAACTTGCGATCGTGGCGGAGAGTTATTCTGCCCCGCGTCTGGTCACGGCAACAGCACGTCGCCATGGGATCACACGCTTTCAGTTGAACGACTGGCGTAAAGCAGCTCGCGAGGGACGGCTCGGCAATGGCCGGGGGAGTGAAGGGTTTATTCCTGCAGTGTTGGTCCCGGAGCCAGGCATGCCGGTCGTTGCGCCGACCAATTCTTCGACGGCACAAAGTGGGCTTATGGAGGTTGTCAGCGCCAATGGTCGCCGTGTGATCGTGGGACGCGATGTCGACGTTGAAGCGCTGCTTCGGATCCTGCGGGACTGGAGGCGCTGCGGTGAATCCGTTTCCGATGGGAACAGGGGTCAAGGTCTGGCTTTCGACGGGGTATACGGACATGCGCTGTGGCTTTCCCTCTCTGGCGCTTCGGGTGCAGGAGGTTCTGAAGCATGATCCGTTGTCAGGGCATCTCTTCGTCTTCAGGGGCCGCAGATCGGATATTTTGAAGATCATTTGGCATGATGGTCTGGGCGCCTGCCTTTTTACCCGGCGGCTGGAGAAGGGCCGGTTTATCTGGCCGAATATGGAGGGCGGCGCGGTAGCGATCTCACCGGCACAATTGTCTTATTTGTTGTCCGGGATCGACTGGCGCAATCCGCAGGAAACCTGGCGTCCGACACGGGTCGGATAGCATTATTGCATTGAAAATATTGAGTGAATCTGATCGGATGGCTTCATGACTTCGAAGCCTGTGGATCTTCCTGCGGACCTTGCGAGCGCCTATCTGGCGCTGCTTTCCGAGCGTGAGATGTTACAGGCTGAACGTGATGTCGTTGTTGCCGAGCGCGATACCGTCGTCGCCGAGCGGGACATTGCGGTGGCGCAAGCCAATGCGCAGGCCATGCTGTCGGACAGTGAGGCCTTGATTGCCAGTCTGGAGCTGGCGATCGAAAAGCTGAAGCGCGAACTGCGCGGCCGGCGATCCGAGCGCACGGCGCGCCTGATCGACCAGATGGAATTGCAGCTCGAAGAACTGGTGATGGCGGCGACGGAGGATGAAGCCGCAGCGCAGGCGGCTGCCGCCAAGACCTCGAGCGTACGTTCGTTCACGCGCAAACGGCCGGTACGAAAGCCGTGGCCGGAGGATATCGAGCGCGAGCGCGTGGTGATCGATCCCCCAGTCACCTGTGCATGCTGCGGCGGGTCGCGCCTGTCGAAACTGGGCGAGGACGTCACTGAGACGCTCGAGGAGGTTCCGCGTCGGTTCAAAGTGATCGAGACGGTGCGGGAGAAATTTACCTGCCGTGACTGCGAGGCGATCAGCCAGCCGCCGGCGCCGTTCCATGCCACGCCGCGCGGCTTCATCGGTCCTCATCTGCTGGCGACGATCCTCTTTGACAAGTTTGGAATGCATAGCCCTCTCAACCGCCAGAGCACCCGGTTCAAATGCGAGGGCATCGAGCTTTCGACCTCGACGCTGGCCGACCAGGTCGGGTATGGAACGGCCGCGCTCCTGCCGATCTTTGATCTGATCGAGGCGCATGTCTTCGCGGCCGAGCGCCTTTTTGGCGACGACACCACCATTCCCATTCAGGCCAAAGACAAATGCACGACCGGGCGAATATGGACCTACGTGTGCGATGACCGGCCCTACGGCGGAGCGGCAGCGCCGGCGGCCATATACTATGCGTCGAGCGACCGCCGCGGCGAGCATCCGCAGAAGCACCTGGCCGGGTATGGCGGCATTCTGCAGAGTGATTGTTACAATGGCTTCGAGCCGCTCAGTGTCGCGGAAAAGAAGGTGGTGCCGATCACCTTCGCCTTTTGTCATGCGCATGCGCGGCGCAAATTCTTTGAACTGGCCGACATCCAGAAAAATGCCCGCGACCGCAAACGCAAAGGCAAGCCGATCTCGCCGATCGCATTGGAGGCCGTCCAACGGTACGATGCGTTGTTTGAGATCGAGCGCCAGATCAATGGATTGAGCGCCGAAGAACGACTGGCCGCGCGGCAGGAAAAGAGCAAGCCGCTGTTCGATGACATGCACGAGTGGCTGAAACGGGAGCGCGCCACGCTCAGCAAATCGTCCGAGGTGATCGAGCCGATCGATTACATGCTGAAGCGATGGGATGGTTTTGCCCGTTTCCTGGAAGATGGCCGGATTTGTCTCACGAACAATGCCGCCGAGCGCGCTCTGAGAGGTATTGCGAGACGTGTTTCATTATGCACCCCTTCGTTAAGTGTATGTAAACATTGGAAGCGTGTCCGCGTCCACATCGCGCAACGGGCGACCTTTCCGGGCAATCGCCGCTTTGACCGGCTCGGACGTCAAATCGGCGGCCCGGATTTGATAGGGCGCTCGCGGAACAACCTGGACCGCAGGAAGAACGCCTGTGGAAACAAGGCGTCGTACCAGATAGCTTGAGACGCCCAACGCTTTGGCGACCTCTGCTTGCGTGAGCCATTCGCCATTTTTATCGGCTGAACGGTAGGCATCGATGCCACGCACGTAACGAACAGAACGGACCCGATGGGCTGTCCATGTCTTTCCCTGGCCGGTGGGAAAGCCCATTCGGTTGAGTGTGGCGGCGATATGCTCGTCTGACCAGCGGCCAGCCATGCCGCGTATGACTTCCAGTGCATCTTCGGCTGTCGCGCTGCCGTGTTCGCCAGACTGTGGCTTACGAACACGCGCAACTCCGAATGCTGACCACCTTTCCAATGAATGGTGAGGACAACGTGCGCGCATGGTTACATCGGGAGCATTCCAGGCTGCCGACAGGTTCTCTGCGAGGTTGGAAAAGGCATTGGGATCAACGACGTGGCGCCGATCGTGCCGCCATCATGCTCTCCGTCATCACGACTTGCCGTCTCAACGACGTCGATCCAAAGGCGTGGCTCGCCGATGTGTTTGCCCGCATCGCCGATCTTCCTGTCTCCCGCCTGCACGAACTGCTGCCTTGGCAATGGAAGACACACAAAGGGACGGCTATTGCGGCGGCCGCGTAAACAGCTCCCGGAACAACGCTTCCGAACGCTCCAAGCCTTCATCGGTCAGGATCAATGACTTCGACTTGTTGACTGGGTCGCCGATCATGCCCTTCTTGTGAAGCCGATCCGTCGTTGCCCAGTCGAAACCCTTCCAGGCACAACGCTCGTTATGCAGCGTCAGCCATAACAGCGCCAAAACGGCATCGTCGACCTTGTCCTCATCGATCTCCATGAACCGACATTACCACGCGCGGCACCCAAAATCCCGCGGCCCTGCTCGGATGGATACGCAGTTTCTCGCTGCGACGATGTATCGCCGCTTCAGTTGTGGTGTATGGCGGCGTGCCACGTTAAGACGACAGAAATTCACCGGAGAGCTAGGGAATGGAATGGTAGGCATACGCTGCGAGAGTCATGATAACAGTGATCGGCGCTTTAGGCGTACTTTCCGCGTTGTCGCTTTGGGCGGTAATCCATTACAGTATCTAACCGAGCGATTTCGGATTTCACTAATACTCGCCCGTCACGTCCTCTTTCCCAAGATCAGAGAAATACACATGTAGGCAAACCGGCGAACAAATCCACACATACTTCTAAGCACTGAGGGCCGGGCCGTAATCGTTTGCACGCCCGGTTTGCGGACCTGCACTACTCCTCCGTTGCTGGAGTGATTGCATGACTTGGGTTGAACGCGGAGATTTCCGAATTCGGTGAGACGTAAGCCGCTCTCATTTTCCCCAACAACTCGATTGCCCGTTCGATGTCGATATATTCTTTGGCAACCGGATCAAAATATTTTGGGTAGAGAACGTAGGCACCGGCAAAGAGTTGCTCGACCGTCAGTTTCCGTTTCCTTCTGTCCGTCGGTTGGCGATCGTCAGTCAATCCCCATCCCGAATAAAAGGGGCATCCTAGCGTAGTGACCTTGAGTCCTCGCAAGAGAGCTTCAAAGCCCGCAAGTGATGTGATTGTGTAAACGTGGTCAATGGTCCGAAAGCTGCTGGCGAGGCTTATATCCTGTTCTAAAACCGTGCATATACCGCGAACCGAGTTTGGATCCGACATAGCTTCGGCAGTTCCCTGAAGGACCTCTGGATGCGGCTTGTAGATAATTTGCGCTCCGGGATTTTCCCGATATGCGAGCCGGACAAGGTCATTGTTGCTGTGCTTTTCCCGTGATCCGTAGGCGATGGAAGCATCGCGTTCCACCTGCCCGATAACAAGAATGCGCTTTCGGGTTTTGGGGCCATAAATCTCCTCGATCTGGGCGTCTGCACTCGAGTTGTATTTGCTCAGCCCGGCGCTCAACAGTTGCTCTATCAGTGCTTGCGCTCGACGCATCAGATCCGCGTTGCCATCAAAGTCGAAGGTCGACAAAATTGCTTCCAAATCAGTCGGGCCATTGGCATTGAAATACATATCCTGCCGATCGAATGCCAAAGACATTGGAGGTATTTGCAAAGCTCCAAGCGATACCGAACGAATGAAGCCGTCTTCGACATAATGAAATGGAATGTTATTGGACGCGCAAAAGTTTTTCAGCTGAGGTAGGCCCTTGTACTGCCACGCCATGACTTCGGCCCGCCGGTCACTTAGGATGCGCCATTTCCAGTTGATATCAAATTCGATGGGCCAGAGCCCGGTCGGCGCAAAGATGATCTCCTTGTCCGGAAACCAGTCATACATGAAAGCCTTCCAAGCGGCGAATCCGAAAAGAAAGAGCGGCGGGTTGCCCCGCTTCGGAAGCGGCCGACTTGCAATGCCACCAATGATCCTGAATGGCGTTTTTGCTGCTTCAGCTAAGATCGTCGTTGTTTTAACCAATCGCCTATTCCAGTTTCTAGGGTACAGAATCGTTTCTTAAATTGCGATGCTTCTGCGAAAGCCTGCAAGCGGGTAATGCACCCAAGGCTCAATGACAAGAATTCCGCGACAGAGATGTCAACATATCAAGTCGCGAGATGACCTTGCCAGTCTGACAGTATGATCCGAATCAAGTACCTGGCTGCAGAGGCGCGTGTCCGACATCTGAGCGTAATCCGAGACCGAAGATTGTCTGACATTGCGTGTGGAGTTGCATGCCGTAAGGAAAGCGCAACAAAGGAACACCTCAACAAATCCCCTCATTCGTCGCTCCTCTCTCCGGCGCCGCGCGGTCGGCGGGAACTTTACAAGTTCCACTTCATGGCAAGCGTCCACCCGGGCTGCGTCAGGATAGCTTATCGCACACGACACCTACCGACAAATGAGGACGAAACAGAACCGTTCTTGCTCTCTCCGCGAATCCGCGGCAATTTAGCGCGCAACTGAGAAAGTCGAAGGAGGGGACAATGCCGAAGCAGAAGTGGTCGCCGTTGAAGGTGCTGATGCTTCCTTTTTATGTGTTTCAGATCGTAACCGGCGAAAAGCGCTTCATTGAAAATCCGCTTCTTGGGAGCGTAAAACTCAATCGGAAGGGGCTCCACATCTGGCGCGTGAAAATAGCCGCGAAAATTGTAGAGTCGCGACGCCGGCGCCTGCAGCACCTTATTCCTCAACATGAGCGCGCCTTCTTCGCCGAGAACGGCTATATCGAACGACGCAATTTTCTAACACCGGAAATGTTCGCGCAGTTGCGGTCTGAAGTTGAGGCTCTTCGTGCGCCGGCGCGCGAAATGACCCAAGGGAAAGCGGTGACGCGTAGGACCTCGCTTACACCAGAGGTCCTGGAAAATTACCCTGCCATCCGCGCCCTGGTGGATAGCAACGGCTGGAGCAATCCGCTACGTTATGTTGGGGGGTTCAAGGCAGAGCCGGCCATCTGCATCCAAACGATTTTTGGGACGGAGACAGAAGAAGGCAAGGGGAAGGATCCGCAAACCGATCTTCATATGGATACGTTTCACTCGACGGTGAAGGCCTGGTTCTTCCTTTGCGACGTCCCAGAAGATGAAGGCCCGTTCACCTATGTTGCCGGCTCTCACAAGCTGACCAAGCGGCGGCTCGCCTGGCACAAGAGGAAGAGCATCGTGGCGTCCATCCGGGGCGAGAACGGCTCATTCCGGATTCCAGAGAACCAGCTGCACCTTTTGCGTTTGCCTAAACCTACCAAGTTCGCCGTTCCAGCCAATACGCTCGTGGTCGGAGATACGTTTGGATTCCACGCCAGGGGCAAATCCGTCCGTCCATCCGTGCGCGTCGAGATCTATGCATCGCAGCGACCCAATCCGTTTCTTCCCTTTGTCGGCCTTGACACAGCATTCTTGCCTTTCGTGAAGGGCCGAAAGGAGGTCATCGGCTGGTTTATCGAGGATTGTCTCGTCCGGTTGGGACTGAGGCGGCAGATCTGGAAAGATATCGGTACGGCGGGGCCGCTCGATCCCCGGTGATGGCGGACGAGTTCTGTTGCAGTAAACACCACAACGGGTTACTGCCAGACGGGAAGATATTCGCGTTTCACGAGCGGCCCATGCGACCGTCGTCTCACGGCCGAGACAGCTAGATCAAGATGCAATGAATTACCTGATCGACCGATTGGCAGAACGCGTTCAAGATTTGATCGAACGGAAGAGGTTCCTCAATGTCCTGAGCGCAACCTTTGCCGCCCTTGCCTTCATCGTGCGTTTTTGGCCGATGCCGGCACATCGCCGTCGTATCTGTGACGGCCGGATGTACATTGCCTGTCAGCAGAAGAACTTCGAAAAGGCAGCCAAAATCCTCGTTGATCTAAGCAAACGGGAGACACCGGGTGCGGATTCGATGCGGTTATTCCTCTACGAGGTTCTTGGACACGTTGATCCTCAATACGCCGACGAGTTGGTGAAGACGCCCCGGTTCGATCGCAACCTCTTGCCAGTTATTGAAGCGGCGCTTCTGCGCAGGAATGGAGAGTATGAAGCAGCTCTCTCTGCCTTGGATTATACTGCTGAGTCATTTCCCGCGCGGATTCAGGTCGCCGAATTCAAGAGAAGTTTGTTGCTGGAAGAACGCAGACACGAAGAGTTCGCCTTAGACGGTGTGACGCGGCTGTCGCACGATCCCGATAAACCTCTCTTCCAGTTCGCGGCTTCGGTTGCGGCCGCAGCCGATAGTGCAGGCCGTAATGACATCCTCAGGTCTGTGATTGAGCGAATAGTTCGCGATCGCGATGCAATCCTCAATGACCCGAAGCTTCTTTCGAGGTTCGCTCAACAGGCAGTCGACGCTTCGATGTGGCTCCTAGATCTGGCAGGAGCAAAGCAGGTTATTGACGCGCTTCGCATCAGCGGAATGGAAAAAGCCGCAGTCCGGTTGGAACGCCGCCTCAGCCTAGATGCACTTGCGCCGATGTCCCAGCTTATCGAACGCGCGCATCAGGATATTCTTGCGCGGGTTGGGCTAGGCCTGGCTACGACCAAGACGCGCGATGCCGTTATCGTCATTCCGTCGGCAGCGTTGCGATCTAACAAGATCGACTATCCCGGTTTTCGTGCTGACATCAGATTTGTTTTGCAAACCATTGCAGACTGTCTCAACACGATGGGCCTTGATTATGAAGTGAAGGGACAGATCAAGCTGCATGGTGTTGAAGACCTGCCTAAACCCTTTTTCTCGTATCACACGGTGTCCGGTCATCAAAATGGTCTTCACTTCAAGGAGACCGACCGCCCATCCCGCTTTAGCTTTGATACCGGCGGCTACTCCGGATGGTCGGAATTCTCGAGAAAAAGCCTGACCGAACTACCGCTTCATGAGGTGGATGCGACGGCCGCCTACAGATTCTTCCAACAGGATCAAGCGCAAACCATTTCCCGCAATTTGTCTAAATATACTCAGGGCCCGCTTCATGCTGCGGATGCTTTGCCGGCGCGCTTCGTTTTTGTCGCTCTCCAAATGGTGGGTGATTCCGTGCAGGAGCTGGCGTTCTGCAACCCCATCGAAATGATGGAGGAAGTTCTCACAGTTTGTGAGAAGAGCGGCTACGCCGTTGTAGTCAAGCGCCACCCGCTTTGCGGTTCGACAGTGATTGGAAAGTATATCCAAGATTATGAAAACGCAGGCCGGATAGTTGTAGCCACAGGCAGCATTCACGCCATCATCGCCCAATCGATAGCGATTTGTGTGATAAACTCCGGCGTGGGTGCCGAGGCGCTCTTGCACGAAAAGCCGGTATATGTCTTCGGCCGGTCCGACTACATGGCTGCGTGCTTCGTTTGCGAGCACCGGGGCGACTTCGAAAGCCAGTTCCAGCCCGGACGAACTGCTGTATCAGTCCACGATCTCCGATGCTTCTGGTATCTGCTGCGCAACGAATATGCGGTCGATTTGCAGGATAGGGAAAAAGCCAAAGCGGCTATCTACACGCGCGTCAAACAGCATGCCTTGGTTTCGGTGAGAACGGAGGCGTAACTGCGAAAGTGTCGTGAGTAGCAGGCGTTCCGAAGCAGCGTTGCCGGCCTTGAGGACCACTGACTTTCCCCGAAGTGTGCATGAGGATGAGATGACCAACCGCGAGACAGCCGCCTAATCAACGCGATTAGCCCGCCAACAGCCGCGGGTTAATTGCGGTCTCGAATATTGTAATAGCCCATGACGGACACACCCCAGGCAAACAGACATCCTAAAAAGACCAGCGCAGACACCATGAGCCGGCTCGGGTACTGTGCCTTTTCAGACAATGTTGGCTGGATGAAGGTGGCCAAATATCGCTGCTGATTATTGGCATCGATGCGCGCTTTCTCGAGGCTAGCAAGAGAGCCGGTATAGGCCTTCTCGGCAAATTCCCGCTCGGTCTCGAGTTCCTCATATTGCCGAATTCGGTTTGCAACATCGCTGCCTCCGGTTCCACCTGCCGTCCCGCTGCCGAAACGCTGTTTTTCGTGCGCCAACTGTTTTTCAAGACTGTCGATCTGAGTCGTTAGCACGCGCATGCGTGGTGAATCCGCTGCCATTCGCGTACGAGCGGTCATCAAATCGGTATGAAGCTGGGTAAGTTGCTGTTCGAGGGAGGCTACCAATTGGCCAGCCAACTTCGCCGCCTCTACCGGATCGGCCTCCTGAGATACATCGCGGAAATTTCGTAGGGCGTTCCTCGCTGCAGACAGGCGGCCTTCCGCCAGCGCCACTTCGTCCTGCGATGCTTTCAGAACACCGTTTCTTGCCTTGAGGGAGAGATCGTTGATCAACCTCTCACTCTCACCGATGATAAGCGATGCGATTTTTTGGGAGCTTTGCGGATCGAAGGCCTTTACCGTGAGGTTAAGAATGGACGAGGTGTGGTCGAAATCGACATGCACCATCTTTTTCCAATATTCGAGCCGCTCTTCGATCGGCAGGCCGGCTGTCATACTGAAATAAAAGTCGGCACCGTGGCGCGCAAAGGCGGCGTCGAGATCGACGGTCTTTTCGACCGCCTCAATCATCCGCTCGCTCTCGATATAATCGAGGAGCACGAACGAATCTGCGCCGGTCGTGCTGCCGCCGGTAGTCTGCGTAAACATGCCGAGGATATCGCTGCCCGCTTTGCCGTCGATGCTGCGGACGGCAAAGGCAGCCGAGCTATGGTATTGATCCGCTGCGATGAAAAACATGTAAAACGACGCAAGCGCTGCCGGAACCACGACAGCCAACACGAAACTACCGGCGATGATCAGATGCCGCAGCTTCAGGCGCCCGGCTTTCAACGATCCGAGGAGTTTTCTCTTCTTCGCCTGCTGTGCCTCGCGTCTCTCGGGGCGTACGTCCACCTTTCTGAGGTTATCGAGCACAGTAATGTTTGGCTTTTTCACGGGAGCTTTGAAATCTTCCGTCTTGTTCTCTGGACCTGGCGGCTTGGCAGTCGTCATTAGTTGCCCTTCATGTTTCGCTCATGAATCCGGATAGCATCTTCCACATCATCAAAAAATGTAAGTTTGCCGCTTTCGAGTACCACACCGCAATCGCAGTACTCACGGATCGTGCTTGTGCTGTGAGAAACCATGACAACGTCAGAATCCTGCAATCGATGCTGGAAGACATCATGGCACTTTTTTTTGAAGTTTGCATCCCCGACCGCGGTGATCTCGTCGACCAGATAATAATCGAAGTTGACGCCCATGCTGACGCCGAAGGCGAGCCGCGCCTTCATACCGGAGGAGTAGGTGCCAACCGGGGCGTGGAAAAACGGGCCAAGCTCTGCAAAGTCAGTTACATAATCAACCAACTCTTCGGTATCGACACCATAAATGCGCGCGACAAATCGAACATTCTGCTCGCCCGACATGCTTGGTTGAAAGCTACCTTGAAAACCGAGGGGCCAGGAAATCTTGCCTTGTCTTACTATACGCCCTCGATCGAGCCGCAATGAGCCTGCGATCAATTGCAAAAGCGTCGATTTACCAGCGCCGTTCCGGCCAAGCAGTCCGACACTTTTGCCGCGCTTGATAACAAGGGAGGCGTTCTCGATGATCGGCTTCGTTACGCCTTTGGTCTTCACATATTTGGTCGCGCGTTCAAGTCTAATCATCGGCCTCTCGCTACCGCTGCGGAATTGGTGAAGACAAAGAGTCCGCCGAATATCGCCGTAAAGACGAAAGAATAAAGATAGAACATGTCAAGGTCCGCCGCGCGATATTGCGGGTAGAACCCTTGGCGGAACAGCATGACGACATGAACTAAAGGATTGAAAAGAACTACCTCACGCATAGGACCCGGAAGTCCGTCAGGCAAGAAAAAAACCCCAGAGATCAGAAACATCGGTCGATTAATGATGTTGAAGACCTGTTCATAGAATGGAAAACGCAAGAACATTACGGTGTTGAATATGCCGACACCGAGGCCCAACAATGTCGCGGCAAAGGCCGCCTCCAAAATCGCCGGCCAATAAAGCTCGGGCGCTTGATGTACTGTTACAGTGATCGCGCCGAGAACACAGATGGCGACGAAGACCGTCGTAGCAGCCTGCAGGATATAACGAGCAACTATCGCATCGATCGGCGCAACATTTGGATAGCTGAGCAAAGTACGGTTAGATTTGATAGTGCCGTTCAAAAAACTGCACATCGCGGCGTAAAACTGGAATGCGATATAGCCGGTGGCAAAAAACAGCGGAAAGCTTGTCCCGAGAGCGGGCAATTTTGCGATTCCCATAAAGATCACGGACATGAACGCGATATGGGCCGCAGGGTCGAGGATCGCCCATATGTATCCCCCAGGCTTGTTGCCGAAGCGGGTCGACATTTCGCGGATGAGCAATGCGGCAACAACGCGAATATGGGTCATCAAGTAATACAATAAGAGGTCCCCGAAACAAGCCGCTTCACCAGTCCGGCATTAATATCATTGTTTGTGGTGAGAGTTAGCCCCTCGGAACAGATTCCTCCATCATTAATCAGATCGAGCGTGTCTCGCAACAAGGGCAGGAACCCATCACCGCAAAGATCGCTTCTCCCCACGTCCCAATCGAGAGCGCGCCCGCACTTAAACCAGAATGAGCTTAGTACCCATCGCCTGCTGCCTGCAGCAAGGTATCGCCTTCCTCGCCGCAATTAGCGAAATTCTCCAGAAGGGCAATTTTAGGCTCTCGTTCCTTCGATCATGAAGCCGGCCGAACGATCGTTCTCAGGAGCGCCTCGAATGCGACCATGCCGGGGTCGCCCAGGCTTTGGCTTTTCTCGGGCCACATCCGTGCCCGACTCACACGACATAGACGTCCCCTGAATCGCATGAGCATTGGCCTGCTGCCTCGACGGTAGCGGCCGCTTTGTCGGGCTAGCTTGCTAAGCCATCAATAGGGGCTGCAACCGCATCGACGGAATCGATAATGGCCTTTTCACGAGGCGCGATTTTCCAAGCTCCAGCATGGCATCTCGAGCGGACCTCAACAAAGTAACAAACTCGCAGTCTCTGACGCCACACCCGGCGCCAGTTGCCAGTCGCCGACGAGTTTGTTGAGTTTCATTAGGTGCCTACTTCTGACATACCGACGCGCGGCCACACTGTGACGTGGGTCGTGATGGTCATGGGGATTTCTAGGGTGGTGGTTGCGACGAACTGCGATTCGAATAGCCCCCATCCTCGAACATGAGTTCGAGGGAAGACCAGCTATCTGTCACCTTTTCGTATGGGAGGAAGTAATCTGCTACATAGGTAAAAAAAAGCCCCACCGAATGAACTGACCCCATTAAGTTGGACGGTTTAAAGGCAAGGCAGATTTAAGGGCTGGGTTCTGTATTGTACAGGACTCAGCCCTTTGAGTTTCATTTTGATCCTGTCGTGATTGTAGTAGTTGATATAGTCGGTGATGGCGGACTGCAGGCTTTGAATGCTGGCGAATTTGGTCGGGTAGAACAGCTCTGATTTCAGCACCGCGAAGAAGCTTTCCATTGCCGCGTTGTCGAGACAGTTGCCTTTGCGTGACATGCTTTGGATGACGTCGTGTTTTTCAAGCGTGCGCTGATAGGCGGTCATCTGATAGTGCCATCCCTGATCGGAATGCAGGATCGGCTTTTCGCCGCCCCCCAGCCGGTCCAGCGCCTTGCTGAGCATGGTTTCCACGAGTTTGAAGACGGGACGGCGGGCTGTCTCGAAGGCGATGATCTCGCCATTGAAAAGGTCCATGACCGGTGAGAGATAGAGCTTTTCGCCCGCAACGTTGAACTCGGTCACATCCGTCACCCATTTCTGGTTTGCATCCTCAGCCGTGAACTTGCGCTGGATGAGATCGGGAGCGGTGCGGCCGGTAGCGCCCTTGTAGGACCGATACTTCTTCGGCCGCACCAGCGATTTCAAACCCATTTGCCCCATCAGGCGCTGAACTGTCTTGTGATTGACGTGCCGTCCCAGTCGGCAGATGGCAGCCGTGATGCGGCGATAGCCATAGCGCCCCTTGTGAAGGGCGAAGATGGCTTTGATGCTGTCTTTGAGCGCGGCATGGCGGTCGGCCAGCGATGCTGCCGTTTGCTGGTAGTAGAACGTGCTGCGGGCCAGGCCTGCCAATTGCAGCAGACCGGCAAACGAATGGAGCGGCCTTAACGCGTGAACGGCTTGCGCTTTTTGAGCCGCTGTTGTTCCTGCGTTAAGGCCTCCAGTTTTTTTAGGAAAGCGTTCTCCATGCGCAGATAGGCCAGTTCCGAAAGCAACTCCTCGCGGCTCTTCGTGTCATCGCTCGCCAAGGCTTGCGGTTCATCGGTGGTAGGCGGTTTGGGCATCAATCGGGGCCTTCCTCTGCACCGCGGGGCCAACGCCTCTATCCCGCCGCGCTCGTAACACGTCTCCCAATCGACAAGGCTACTCTTGTTGCGGATGTTGAAAATCGCAGCCGCCTGCCGATAGGAAAGCCCATCGTCCCACATCCGCTGCAATACCGAAAGCTTGAAAGACGCGTCAAAGGAGCTGTATTTCTTTACCAACCCAGACACGCCATGCGCCGCATGAGCCGCAGCCCATTTGCGCACCGTCGAATGATCAACGTCAAACCGAGCCGCTACTGCGCGTGCCCCTTCCGTGCCGCTCTCATAAGCGGCGATGACGGACTGCTTGAACGCTAAGCTGTACTTGGACATGCAAAACCCCCGAAGGTAGGTGTCCAACTTTCGGGGGTCAGTTCAGAAGCGGGGCTTAAGCTTTTATCTGACGCTTTTCGCGTCACAGATAGAAGTAGCTATTCCATATCGTGACAGCGTCGTCCAAATGAATTGTATAGTCGGTACTCGCGTCACCGTTCACGTCGCCATAGATGTAAGTGTCCGAGGCAGTCTTAACGAAGCGGAGTTCACCAGCTTTCCCTGAAAACGCGGCCGTTCCGATGAAACTGAACGCCTGGTCACCGGCGATCGACTGATTTGCGTCGATCTTCGACATATCTATTCGGTCTGACTGCGTGGCGGTGAAATCAAGAATAGAATCTCCTGAATGGTCGCCCCATGCTTTGAAGATGAAGCGGTCAGCTCCTGAACCGCCAACGAGTTGATCGGCCCCGCTGCCGCCATGGAGCCAGTCGTTGCCCCCCGAAGCCGAGAGGTAATCATTACCAGCGTCGCCGCTCAGATAGTTCGTCGCGGCGTTGCCATAGAGGCGGTCAGCATGGCTGGAACCGGCAAGGCTTTCTATGGATATGTAGATATCGCCATAGGCGTTCTGCGTGTTGCCACCCGGATTGCCGAGGCTCGCGACAACACCGCTTGAAGCTCCGGCATATGATGCAGTGTCACTACCCACGCCACCATCGATCCGATCCTTGCCAGCGCCTCCGTTGATCGTGTCGTTGCCGTCGTCGCCCACGAGAGTGTCGTTTCCCGCGTTGCCGTACAGCGTGTCATTACCCGCAAAGCCACGCAGATAGTCGAAAATACCTCCGCCCCTGAGCACGTCATTGCCCGCGAGCGCCCTTCCGATCACGGCAATGTCGTCGCTCGTCGTGTATGTCTCCGCCGCATCGACGATGCTCGTGACGGCAATACTTACACCGTCGACGTACGAGACTCGATTGCCGTTATCGAAGAGAGCATAGCTCCTTACGGTTCCACCGGTTGGGACACCATCGGAGTCGTAACTGAACCCGCGTCCCCGAAATTCCTCAACGGTCCCGTCGCTGAAATGTGCGGCAAAGATCGTCGAGCCGTAGGTGTAGGAATCAGCATATGGCAACCATCCAAAATCGATGCCGCGCATATCCAAGCCATAGTCGGCATTAACAGTGAGTGTCGCCATCATCGCCCCTCAGAAAAACCCCGATGCCACACAGGCTTATGAATTTTTTGTTGCAAGTGCAACCACGAATTTCAAAAACGTTTGAACACACAAAACTCTGTAAGAGAGCTATCAACGGAAGCGTGCGCTCGGTGCACTAGTGCATTTTCAGTTGCAAGCAACATAAACCAGCTCCGCGCTTCCGCCCCTCCTTCCTCGCACCCGGGCCGCCTTCGCCAACGACACCGCCGTTGCAGTAAACTGCGACAGCGCAGTTCCAGCGCAACGCTGACTACTTGTTGCCGGATGGCGCGAACCCTGTGCTGCTGAAAAGATAAACGGGACAAGGAGAAGTCATCATACGTTGAGCATATTTTGAAGGCCGAAAGCTCTGGATGCAACTTTGTCAACACGGCTTAACCAGCCATGGTCGTGTTCACACAAAGTAAAAGTCGTCACTGGTGAGGCTGCTCAGGCTGACGTCCTTCAGCGTGACGATGTTATCGATATTGTATGCAATGACGGTATCAGTCCCGACTTGACTAGCCGACGAAAACATCGAGGAAAAGTCGTCGAAGATATCCGTCGCGAAACTTATAAGGTCGTCCGACGCTGCAACGAAGTCTTCAAGGATATCCTTCCCGAAATTCGCGAGGAAGACGAACGTATCGTCACCGGCTCCCCCGAGCAGCGTGTCATTTCCGCTTCCGCCGTTGATCTGGTCATCCCCTGAACTTCCGTTGATACGGTTAGACAAGGCATTGCCATAAAGATAATCTTCGAACAGCGAGCCGCTCAGGTTTTCGATCTGGGAATAGGTATCGCTAGCCGCATCGCCCGTGTTGATTGCGCTGTTTGCCAAGCTGGCCTTCACGCCGACTGTAGCAGTCCCGTAAGACGCTGTATCGGATCCGCTTCCTCCAATGAGCTGGTCGGCACCGGCGCCACCGATCAACAGGTCGTTGCCTGCACTGCCATTCAAACGGTTGGAGCTTGCGTTTCCGTAAAGGGTATCCCCCTGGCTCGAACCCGTAAGGTCTTCAATTTCGAAGTAGGTGTCTCCGGCAGCATCCCCGGTGTTCACCGAGCTGTTCAACAAATTGACTTTAACCCCTGTAGTCGCCGTAGAATAGGAAGCGGTGTCGATGCCGCTGCTACCGACAAGTTGATCGGCGCTCGCGCCACCGATCAACAAGTCATTGCCTGCACTGCCGTTCAGTCGGTTCGCGGCTACATCGCCGTACAGTGTGTCGGCAAAGAGCGAACCACTCAGATTTTCAATCGATGAGTAAGTGTCTTCAGCCGCATCGCCCGTGTTAATGCTGCTGTTCGTGAGGCTTGCCGTAACGCCGACGGTGGCGGTTCCGTATGAGGCGATGTCAGCTCCGCTTCCGCCGACAATCTGGTCGGCACCGGCGCCACCAATCAACAAATCATTGCCTGCACTGCCGTTCAGTCGGTTGGCTCCTGCATTGCCGTACAGGGTGTCCGAGAAAGTCGAACCGGTCACGTTTTCGATCGAGAAATAGGTGTCACGGGCAGCGTCGCCTTTGTTCACCGCGCTATTTGCCAGGTTAGCAACCACGCCAGCAGAAGCGGTTTCATGCGAGGAGGTGTCCGCACCTGTGCCTCCTGTAAGTGTATCGCCTCCAACGCCGCCGATCAGCAAGTCGTTTCCTGCGCCACCGTCGAGCAAATCATTCCCGCCATTGCCCAAAAGTGTATTGGTCATCTCGTTGCCAACAATCGTATCATTGCCGGAGCCTGCCTGAACATTCTCGATCAACGACGCAAGGTTGTTGTGATAAAGAAGCGCGTTGAAAATGTTACCGCGAGCATAGCCGTTATTCGGGCCACCGTTCAGATCAGCCAACTGGCCTTGGGAAAGAACCGAATGGCCGCCTGGTCGCAGGTCGATTGTGAGGCGCGTGGTATACGAGCTCAGATCATAGGTGTCGACACCGCCGCCGTCCCAGATTGTTGCGAATATCCTGTTGTCATCGGGCGTAATAGCCGCAACCCCGTTGACATAGGTGACGCCTTCATTCGGCCTCCATTTATAGACGGTATTGCCACTGTTTGTCGTATAGTCCGCGCCATACATTTCCTGTAGGGCGGCAATGTCGAGCATCATGAACGTCTGCGGCGCGCCATTCTGCTCATAGTTGTAACCACTCGTGTCGTCTCCGATATACGTGCGGTACGTCATGATCGTGTATTCGATGGAATCGTAGTTGCTTGGCACGACCGCGGGATTGGTATCCGGTTCGTGACCATGTTTCAGCCCGAGAGCATGACCCAGTTCATGCGCCAATGTATGTCCCGCATAGTTGCCGAACTCCGGAAACCGATAATCATTTTCTGTGCCTGCATATTCCGTCCCGAACCAGACATCGCCGCCCCAGCTATCCGTGCTTGGAGTATAGGCCCAAGCTGTCACGAGACTGGGGTGCGACGACTGGGCGAATCGCAGCGAGGCAGTGTCCACGTTGCCGACCACAAAGTTGGCATTAGTAAACCCCTCTACAGAGAAACCGTCATTCGCAGTGTTTCCATAGGATTGTTCTATAAGAAACAGAGCACCAGACTGTTGCTGCGAGGAGATTGAAGAGAAACTGTATTCTTTCTCGCCATTATACGAGTACGATGTCGAGCTGGTGGGAAACGCATAGGTTATTGTTCCGTCCCACGCATAGCCGCTGATAAGCCCGTCAATTCTCTGATCTCCCGCCAAGCTTACGCTCTTTGTCGAAGTAACAACGCCCGTCATAGAATCCCGCCTGCTTATTCCACTCTACCGTGCGTTATGTCGATTCACCTGTCTATTCGCAAGAGCAAAAAATCGCGATGGCAACAGGTCACTTCACGATTAAAGGGAAAGAAAACTATAAACTCGTTAATAGTCTGAGAGCCGTTCAAATTTAGGAGGGCTTAGCCGACGACGAACGTGACCAATCCTACCTCGTTGAGCGAATCAATGCCCGGCTCTACGACCGCGCCACTGCACGGTTCATCTCATAAGACGATTGGGATTCCATCGGTGTCGACACCACAATTCCCACAGTGACCCGGTTAACAAATCCGATCGGAACAGACATGCCGAATCTCGATTCCGGCAAATACGGCGGCGAGAGGACAGGTGGCAAGGCCACCTGGGTGGATTGCCATGACGACACGGCTCCTCGAGCATTTAGATCAACTTCAGCTTCGTGGCCAGAGCTGTTGCCTGTGGCAGTGTGCCCGCGTCCAGGGCTTTACGAGCTTTATTCAAATGAGAGTTCACATTGCTGTAGGTCATATTCTCGATGGTAGCCATCGCTCTCATGGACTTGCCCTCGGCCGACCATTTCAAGAGTTGGACTTGTTTCAGCGTCATTCGAACACTCGATTCTGCGGTCGGATTAAACTCCGCTTGCTCAATCCTTGCATGAAGTTGTGCGACAGCCATTGCGGCGGCCACCGGATCTATCTCTCGAGCCAGGGAAATGGACGGTTTATGCGAAGCAACTGTCAACATTGACACGCGCCCGAATGCCGTTGCAACAGGAATGGTAATGCCAGATCGGATTCCGAAGTCGGCGGCATCCGTATAAAATCGCCGGATCGGCTTTGACGCACGCCTTGTTGAGTTTTCGGAGGACCAGACAAAAGTCCTCATCGTGGATTTGGCGATTGCGACGATAGGATCGACCTTGTCCAACTTGTTCGTGAAATATCGCTCCTGCCAGTCGGCAGGATAGTTAGAAAAAGCAGACGTTCCGACCGGCTGAACGTTGAGGTAGGCGTAATAGTCGAAACCGAAGTCCCGTGTGAGGTCGGCCAGCGCTTCCTTCAACATCTCTCTGCTGCGCGCTAAAGCCGAAATATCAATTAACTTTTGAAGCCAGATCTTCACCTTCTGAACTCCCTGTATCATCCGCCAACAGACGTCCGCGTTGTCGACGGAAGTTGAAGTAGTGGAAACTGTTGGTCGCTCTCGATCAAAATGTCTTGACGATTACCGGATCGGCAAAGACACCCTTGTCTGATCGACTCCACCTGTTTCGACTTCCGCGAGCAGCCCGATATCCTTTGCCTTTTTTTGCATTCTCGGCAACCATAGATTTCAACGGGCTACGTCGAGCCATTGGTAGCGTGTTCATATTGAACCGCTACCTCGGGGTGCTGATGCAAGCGATCGGGCTATCTCGACTATCTCGTCGCGGTTCGCCGTTGGATCTTCCTTGTTCCAGGCGAGTCCCAAGCCGATTGTGAAGCTCATGTCCTGCACCTCACGAAGCAGAAACGATCGATTGGGTAGATCCTTCGTCCATTCCGGAACGAAGCCTACACCGATGCCTGCAGAAACCAGCGAAACTAGCGAGAGCGTGTCGTCGCAGCTGCAGGCAACGTTATCGAGAAGGCCGTGCTTCCTGAACTGATCGACAAAGAACTTTTCCGTGTAAGACAGATTGGAACGGGAGAAGGAGATTATCCTCTCCTGTTTCAGATCGCCCATTGTGACCTTCTCTGCTTCTGCCAGCGCGCTGCCCGCCGGTACGGCCAGGAAATACCGTTCATTGGCGATGCTCTGCCAGCGCAGCGACCCGATGTTTTCAACCGGCCTGATGAAACCCAGGTGCACACGACCTTTTTCGATGTCGCGAACAATCGCATCGGTGGAGCCGCTGCTGATATGGATCTGGATATCGGGAAATCGCTTGCCGAGCCTGGTTAGAAACTGTGGAAGGACACCGAACGTTGCGGGATAGATTGTGCCGATCGTGATCCTGTCGACATCCTTGCCGGCAACGGCTTTGACGACAGAGGAGCTGTTTTCGACCTCTTGCAGGATACGGATGGACCGCTCGTAGAAGACTTCGCCGGCTTTCGACAGCTGAACTCGGCGAGTTGAGCGTATGAGGAGCTGAACTCCGATCTCCTTTTCGAGCGTCTGGATTTGAAGGCTGAGGGCTGGTTGCGCCATGGACAACATTGCTGCCGCCCGGCCGAAGTGCAATTCCTCAGCTAACGTTGCGAAACATCTGATCTGACGCAGTTCCATTCGCCATCCTCATCTGCGCGTGCCTCCGGGTACCGGTCGTAATTCGGTTGCGCACGCCCTAGATCATCGATTAATGGCGCCTGAAGATCAATCCGCTGTTTTTTAATAACGCATTTCCTATAATTTCCAGTAGTAGACGGCGAATCGTCTTTGGCCTATCGATGAACCCATGCGATCGTCCTTGGAACATCTGCCGGAAGAAAAGCAGCGCGAGCTTGCCCGCGTCGTTGCGATCATCCATGAAGAGTTCGCCGACGCGCTATCAGGCACGTCTGCCACCTTCAAGAAGCGCGGTCGGATCTTAAAAATCATTTTGTTTGGTTCGTATAGCCGCGGCACCTGGGTCGACGAGTCGCACACGATGAAGGGCTACCGCTCCGACTATGACATCCTGGTGATCGTCAATTCCAAGCAGCTGACTGAACCGCAATATTGGGACAAGGCGACAGACCGACTGCTGTGGGACAAGGACGTGAAAACGCCGGTCGGGCTGATCGTTCATGGCGCCAGGGAGGTGAACAACTTCCTGGCCGACGGCCAGTATTTCTTCGTCGACATTCTGCGCGAAGGCATCGTGCTCTACGAGCTCGACGACCGGCCGCTGGCCGAACCAAGAAAACTCTCGGTCGTCGATGCACTGAGGGTGGCCAGGGAGCATTTCGAGGACCGCCTGCCTCAGGCTGAGACGTTTGCTAAAGGCGCCTTGTTTTTTGTCAGTCTAGGAAGGCATAAGGAAGCAGCCTTTTTGCTCCACCAGGCTGTCGAAACTGCCTATTCCTGTTTGCTTCTGACGCTGACGAATTACAGCCCTCCCTCGCACAATCTGAAATTCCTGCGGGGGCTGGCGGAAGACCAGGATCGCCGGTTGATCGACGCTTGGCCACGTGATCAGCACCGCTATGCCGCCTGGTACAACATACTCAACGAAGCCTATGTGAAGGCGCGCTACTCGAAGCACTTCGAGATCACCGAAGAGGCGCTAGGCTGGCTACTTGAGCGAACGGAGCATCTCCATCAAACTATCGCGGCCATTTGCAGCGAGCATTTGGCTGAATTGGAGCGCGCAACTGTTGGCAGCTGACCGCTACGCCAATGGCGCCGCTACCACAAGCAAGTAACCGGCATAATTTTTACTTCACCTTAGGCGGGAAATGATTTAAGATTCAACTTAATCGACATGCGGGATGCATGTGCTTCCGGACGATGCGATTCGACTTCGCTGTGAGAACCGTCCGGCCACATTTTCCTTGCGCCGGGCTCTCACAGGAGAGTCTCATGTCGAAGCTATTGGAACATAACCCAGACCCGTCAAACGGGGCGGATATGCAGCATGACGTCGCGGTCGCGGCGGCCGTAGAACTTGCTATGGAATTCTACGGCTGCGATGCGGTAACCGCCGCGGCGAAGCGCGCCATCGAGGCAAGGCACCTCGAGCGCGAAAGCCACTTCCGGTTCTGGGTGAATGTCTTCAAATCCCTAAAATCCAACCCACACCTGGTCGCGGAAATCTGCCGCTCGGACTGACGATGCGGCTGCATAGCCGCTTGACGTCGCCGCGCCGTCGAGGACGCCGAGCGCCGTTTCAGCGCGCGCTTCGACGGCCCGACGTACACGGTTCCATCCGCGTTGCTCCGCACCCCCGCGGCGAAAGTAACGCCATTGATATGGATTTCATATCAATGGCCACGAAACAATATTGGAAATTTCCCAATCGCCCGGCGCAATGTCGCCGGATCGAGAACTATCAAAGGGAACAGCCATGAAATTTTCAACTCTCACCGCGACCGCGCTCCTCTCAATGGCGTTGGCTACATCCGGCAGCGCCGAAACGCTCGTCGTCAACAGTTACGGCGGCCCCTACGAAAAGATCATCCGCGAACGGATCATTGAACCCTTCGAGGTAAAGTTCGGCATAGACGTGCTTTACGATGCGGTCGGCTCGGCGTCGCAAGATTACGCGAAGATCAAGGCCACCGGCGCACGGCCCGGCTTCGACGTCGTCGTCATGACCGCCTCGCAATCTCTCGATGGATGCAAGGAAGGCCTCCTGGAGAAACTTACGCCGGAGACAGTTCCCAATCTTGCACGCCTATCGCCAGCGATTGCAGCCGTCGCCGGGCCCTGCGGCGCCGTTCACGAGGTGCAGTACCTCTCGCTGCTCTACCGCAAGGACAAGCTGCCAGAAGCGCCGGATTCCTGGTCCGCGCTTCTCGACGAGAACCTCAAAGGAAAGATCATCCTGCCAACCTTCCAGAACATCATGGCCGCCTACCTGATGGAGGTCCTCTCGGTCGCCAATGGTGGCGACCTGCTCGACAACGTCGAACCCGGCTTTGCCGCCATGGCAAAACTTGCCAAACAATCGATCGGTTTTGAACAGTCCTCCTCGGTCATGGAAACCTACATCAAGGACGGCCAGGTCTGGGCCATGCCTTTCTGGAATGGGCGGGCCCAGCTTCTGGCCGATAGCGGACTGCCCGTCGACTACGTTCTACCGAAGGAAGGGTCGATTCCCCTTGTCGCCACTCTGAACATCCCCAAGGACGCCGAGAACCGGCAGGCGGCACTTAGGTTCGTGAATTTCTTTCTCGAAAAGACGAGCCAGGAGGCGTGGGTTACGGGGTACAAGGTCGGAAGCGCAAGGACGGATATCGACGTTCCCGCCGACATCCGCGCCAAGCAAATCACCACTGAGGCCGATCTGAAGGCGCTCCTTTTGCCCGATCTCGGCGCGGTCGCCACGCGCTTGTCAGCGTGGGGCAAACGCTGGGAACGCGACGTCGTCGCAGCTGAGTGAGGTGGGTCATGGCGACGATTGCTTTCTCCACTCCGCAAAGGCCTACACGCATCGCCTTTCCCTTCAAGGTGTTTCTGCCGTTATCACTGCCGTCGATCGTGTTGCTCCTGTTCTTCGCAGCCCCAATGGGTCTGATGCTCGGCCTCAGCTTTCAGGACCAGGAGACCGGCACCTTCACGTTGGCGAGCTATGGCCGCTTCTTTGGCGACGAGCTTGTGCTTGCGGGCCTCGGACGCACCGTCGTGATGTCGGGATTGGTCGCCATTTCCGTGACGATCCTGGCCTATCCCCTCGCCTATTATCTCGCACGCTCGACATCACGCTGGCGAACGCTTGTCTTTGCTCTTGCCATCGCCCCTGAGCTGGCAGGCGTGGTGCTTCGGACCTATGGCTGGCTTGTCATTCTCGAAGATCGGGGCTTTATCAATTCAGCATTGATTTGGACGGGCGTGATTTCCGAGCCCTTGCCTCTGTCGAAAAACCTGTTCGGTGTCGTGGTGGGGCTGACGCATGTGATCCTGCCATTTGGCGTCCTTTCCCTGCTCACAAGCCTCCAGGGCATCAACCCAAATCTGGAAAAATCGGCTCAGATTCTTGGCGCCTCACGACTTGCAGTGATCCGCCACATCGTCCTGCCGCTCTCTGTGCCGGGAATCGTAAGCTCCCTCCTGATCGCCTTTACGATGGCGGCAAGCGCCTACGCCACCCCGGCCCTCCTCGGCGGTGCTGCCTTCAAGGTTATGGCAACAATGGTCTACGAGCAGGTGCTCTTCTACATCGACTGGTCCTTTGCGGCGGTCATGGCCAACGTCCTTCTCGCCATGATGCTGATCTCGGCTTTTGTCGGATCGAGGCTCGAATCCCGCCTTCAACAGAAACTTCACCTGTAGTCTCGGGAGGCTTCAATGAGCCGATTGCTCACTATTCTGTTCAGGGCATCGCTGATTGCAATTCTTGCATTCATCACCTTGCCGCTCTTGGTCGTTGTTGCAGCGTCCTTCAGCCCCACGTCGGCCGTCACCTTCTGGCCGGGCGATTGGACATTTCAGTGGTATCCGGCGCTTCTGGAAAGTCGTTGGCTTGATCCCTTTCTGCTTAGTGCAGAGCTCGCGATCATCGTCAGTCTCGCAAGCGGTCTGCTTGGCGTCCTTGCAGCCTACAGCGTCGCTTATCAGAAATGTCCGGGCCATGCTGCCATCATGTCGTTCCTGTTGTCGCCGATGGCTGTGCCACAGATCGTCAAGGGTGTTGCGATTGTTCTCTTCCTTTCGTCGGCTGGCCTTTACAAGCTGCTCGGGACACCGGGGCTCGTCATGGCCCACATCGTCCTCACCATGCCATATGTCATGCGCATGGCGGCGACCGCGATGTTCAATTTCGACAAGCGGCTAGATCGGGCCGCCTGTATTCTTGGCGCGGGTCCGCTCCAACGGATCAGATATGTGCTTCTGCCGCTGATCCGCTCCGGCCTGTTCTCAGGCATGACCTTCGCCTTCATCATTTCGTTCAATAATATACCGTTGTCTGTCTTTCTCGTGCGGCCCGGCCAGACGACGCTCCCGATCGCCGTCATCAATCATCTCGAATACAGCCTGGACCCAGTGCTTGCGGCCGTGAACGTCGCATCGCTCCTCTTCGTCCTCGGCACGATCATCCTTTTCGAAAAGATCGGCGGGTTCTCCGCGCATTTCCATGGGGGTAGCAAATGAGCAACAACGACATCGAGCTTCTTTCTGTCAGCAAGCAATTCGGCTCCAACTGCATCGTCGACGACATCAACCTTGCCGTTCCAAAAGGCAAGTTTGTAAGCATCCTCGGTCCCTCCGGATGCGGAAAGACGACGACGTTGAACATGATCGCCGGATTCGAAAAACCTTCGAGCGGAGAGATCCGCATACGGGGTCGCAACCAGGCAGGAGTCCGGCCGGAGGCTCGCAAGATTGGGCTCGTCTTCCAGAACTACGCGCTTTTCCCGCACATGACGGTCGCGCAAAATGTCGGTTTTGGCCTCAAAATGCAGGGCAAATCACGTGAAGACATCTCCGAGGGAGTCGCGCGCGCCTTGAAAAGCGTTCATCTCGAGGGCTTCGAAAAGCGCTATCCCAAAGAGCTGTCGGGCGGTCAGCAGCAGAGAGTGGCGGTCGCCCGTGCCATTGCGCCCTCTCCCTCTGTCCTGCTTCTCGACGAACCGCTTTCCAACCTCGATTTGAAGCTTCGCGAGGCCATGCGTGTCGAGTTGAAGGAAATCCAGCAAGAGCTCGGCATGACCTTCGTCTATGTCACGCATGATCAGGAAGAGGCGATGGCCATGTCCGACCGGATCATCGTTATGCAAGGCGGTCTCGTGGCGCAGGAAGGTTCGCCGGCGGACATCTACAATCAACCGAGAACATCCTTTGTGGCGGACTTCATAGGCAAGTCCAATATCCTGCCGGTTTCGGGTCTGGATGACACCGCAATCGATGACGCGTGCGTGCGTCTATTGCTCGGAGAAGCAAACCTCCCGATTATCGCCGCTTGGCCGCAGGACCTCGTTCCGGGCAAGGTCCGGTTCTGTTGCATAAGGCCCGAGGCAGTCAGGCTTGCAGATGCTGCAGGTGCCATGGATGGGCCCGTGAACCTCCTGACGGCATCCGTCCAGAAGGTCGTTAACCTCGGCGCCTATCTGGAGGCCTGGTTGTCCGTTAATGATAAGACGACGTTAAAGTCCATGATCCGATCCACGCGCATGGACATGCTCGCTGTTGGCAGTCGCGTTGAACTTGCCATTGCCCATTCCGCGGTCCAGTTGCTCGAGCAATAGATCGATTAATAACAATCCAATATCAATAACTAATAATTGATATTGGAAATCTCATCGAACCCTTGGCTACACTTCATGCGATCCCAAGTCCGGGATCTCCTAAAGGAGGCACAAGAATGCTCAACAGAACGAAGGTTTCCGCGGTCCAGAACTCCAACAATGTCTGCGCCGACATCGTTGGGTTCGACTTCTCCAACTATGACGACAAAGACATTGCCGCAGTCCGGTCATACTGGCTGCAATACGGCGTTGTCCGCTTTCGTGCAGCACATATCACCGATCAACAGCAGGTGGATTTTTCGCGTCATTTCGGCGAGTTCGTCATCCATCCAAAGCAGTTGCAGGAAGGCGGACACCCGACGCACCGTGAGATCCTGGTAATCAGCAATGTGATGAAGGACGGCAAGCCAAGCGGCGCGCTCGGTAACAGCGAAGCGACCTGGCATACCGATACATGGTTCTATGAACGCCCGCCGGCAGGAGCAATCCTCAGAGCGATCGAAGTCCCCCCTTCCGGAGGTGATACATATTTTCTGTCGACCTACCGTGCTTACGAAACGCTTTCGGACGAACTGCGCAAGGCTATCGATGGACGCCAGATCTTCTTCCAGAACGTCTATGACAAAACGGGCAAACTGCGCCTTGGAAAATCTGCGCCGAAGAGCCGTGATTTTCGCGAGTGGAGCGGCATCGTCCATCCCCTGGTCCGCACCCACGGCGAGACCGGACGCAAGGCTCTCTACCTAGGCGGCACGTCCGAAGGATCCTGGATCGTCGGCATGCCGCTCGACGAGAGCAGCGATCTGATCACAAAGCTCTGGGAACACGCGACCGGTAGTGCCGCCGAAGCTTTCATCCAGAAATGGGAGGTCGGCGACATCATGATGTGGGACAACCGCTGCACGATGCATCGGCGCGACTCCTTCGATCCGAACACCATCCGCATCATGCATCGGACGACGACCGCCGGCGAACGTCCGATCTGAGGCAGATGATAGAGACGATCGGAGTTTTGTCGAATGACTGAACCATATCGGATGAGAATGCGGCCAAAGGCCATTCCGCAATCATTGCGAACCCTCCTTGCGGAGGTCGAAACCGCAACCATCGGCCATTTTGAATATGTCGGATTCGTCGGCGCGCTTATCACCCCCGTCTTTCCGGCAAAGGCGATTGGAACGGCGATCACGGTGGCCGCACCAGGCCGCGATGGAACCGTCATTTACAAGGCCATCGATCTGCTTACCCCGGGAGATGCTCTCGTCATCTCCCGGGTCGATCAGGACGACGTAGCCTGCGTCGGCGGCGGTGTCGTGGCAGCCGCCCGTGCGCGCGGAGCAGTGGCCGTCATCGTCGATGGACCCTGCACGGACGTCGAAGAGATTCGGGCCAGCCAATTTCCGGTCTGGTGCCGCGGCGTCTCATCCAAGACGACGAGCCGCCGGCACAAGATCGGCGGCGCCATCAACGTCCCAATTGCGTGTGGTGGCGCAGCCGTCCTGCCAGGCTACGCGGTCCTCGCTGATAACGAAGGCGTCTTCGTTGCCGAACCCTCGCATATGCGCCGCGTCGCCGACTTTGCTCTCCGACGACAACGGCATTCGCTTCAGCTGCGGCCCCATCTTGAGGCCGGCCATTCCATCTTCGATTTGGACCAGATCGTGTCATGAAAATTTCCCTCATCCAGATGAATTCCCAGCCCGACCGCGATCTCAACCTGCACACTGCCGAGACCCTGATGCACCAGGCAATGGAACGCGATAGACCGGATCTCATCGTGCTTCCGGAGCATTTCGACTGGTCTGGGGGAACCGCTCAAGAGAAGCTCGCCGCGGCCGACGACATGCCGGGCGGCAAGGCCTATCGAATGTTGCAGGAATTCGCGGCTCGAGAACAGATCTGGATTCACGGCGGAAGTCTGCTCGAAAGGATCGGAGGAAGTTCAAAGATATATAACACGACGGTGGTTTTCGACCCGAAGGCGCGGGAGGTCGGACGCTACCGCAAAATCCATCTGTTCGACATCGAAGCGCCGGACGGCAAGATCTATCGTGAATCCGAGACAGTGGCCCCTGGCGATAGACTCTTCATCTACGAAGCGCACGGATACAGGATCGGCTGCGCCATCTGTTACGATCTTCGTTTCCCCCGACTCTTCGACGCGCTTGCTAGTGCGGGTGTCGATGTCGTCATTCTACCAGCAGCCTTTACGCTGCAAACGGGCAAGGACCATTGGGAAGTACTCTGCCGTGCGCGTTCTATCGAACTCCAGGCCTATTTCGTCGCCTGCGGACAATGGGGTGGCTATGTAGCAGCGAATGGGGAACGGCGTTTCACCTATGGCAATTCTCTTGTCTGTGATCCCTGGGGCCAAGTGATCGCCCGAGCGGCCGACCAAGTCGGCGTGCTTTCTACTCACATCGATCGCACCCGCGTGGCGGCGGTCCGGGAGCTCATTCCGAGCGCATCGCACAAGACCAGCTTCGAAGGGTTGGCTCGGACGTCCCTCGATTGCGGCATCGCTGGCTCCTGCGATCGTTCATCGTGTACCGGCAGCCGACGTGGCAGAGCTCCCAATTCTTGCAGTGGCGAGACGACGAGAGATCCCTAGACTTCGCCGTAGCCATCGCCCATCCATTCAACCGGATACCAAGCATGCCTCCCTCGATAACCCAAACGATCGGCGAATATATCGGCGAGGAATCCTTCTCACGCCTCCCGCCGGAGGTCATTCACAAGAGCAAGCTTTGCATAATGGATTCGATTGGCTGCCTGTTCGGCGCGCGTAATCTGCCAGTCTCCCGCATGATGGACAGCTTTCTAACTGATAACTATGCGGCCGGCCCCGGTGTCCGTTTACTCGATCCTGGAATGTCGGCCTTTCGCAAGGCGTCACTTATCAATGCACTCGACTTCGATGACATCTACGAGAAGGGCCACCCCGGCGCCACCGTCATCGCAGCCGCGTTGTCGATGACCGCCCATAGGGAGTGTTCGGGTGCGGACTTTCTTGAAGCGGTCGTCGTCGGTTACGAAGTTAGCTGCCGTGTGGGTATCTCGCTTCTTCATCGGACACCGCGAAAAACGCTTCACGGACATGGAACGTGGCAGACGTTTGGGGCAACCGCAGCGGCTGCGAAGTTGATGCGGCTTGACGCAGGCCAAGCGGCGCAAGCAATCGCGATCGCTGCGGCCAATGCGCCAGTCGCCTCGGTCATGAAGACCGTCTACGGCAAAGCCCCGTCAATGGCGAAGAACAACTTCGGGGCAGCGGCGCAGACGGGCGTAAACGCGGCGCGGCTTGCTGCGGCGGGCTTCGAGGGGCCACTGGATATCTTCGAAGGTCAGACTGGTTTTTGGCGTATGGCAGGGGCAGACGACTGCGATTTCGGCCGATTGACCCGTTCCTTCGGTTCGATCTACGAAATCTCAAAAGTCGGTTTCAAACCTTTCAGCTGTTGCCGGCTTATCCAGAACAGTGTGCAGGCGTGCCGCGACGTCTTCACAATGGCCGGAATCGATGCTGCGGCCAGCGAGCGCATCAAGCTGGGTGTCACGGCACCTCCAATCGTTTGCGAACCGCCATTCAGCACTGTGCGGCCGAAAGACATGTGGGCGGCGCAGTTCAGCGCGCCCCATGCCATTGCGATGGCAGTCCTTGGCGTTGAACCTGGCCCGGATTGGTTCGCGGAAGACTGGCTGCGTCACGATATCGCTGGGAGCCTTCAGGACATCATCGAGTTTATGCCTCGTTCGGCGCGCGACCTATTTCGCGAGCCGCATGCAGCAAGTGCTTGCTTGCACCTTCACGATGGAAGAGTGCTCGAAAAGTATGTCCCACTTGCTGATGGAGAGGCTGCCAACCCTATGCAGGAGTCGGCTCTCGAAACAAAGTTCCTGCGGCTCGCTAGCCCGACAGTTGGAGATAAGGCATCCCTTGAATTACTGGATAGGTTGCAGAACTTAAAGAGCGCCACGTCTGTTCAACCGTTGGTCCGCTTCGTCTCAGGCTCTATGAGCACCGCGGCCTGATAACCGATGTATTGACTGCGCTTGTGGATCGCCTGTGAGTCTTGCGACGCGATCGGTTTTGCCCATGCGGTCGAAATGCGCAGCCGGTCTTTGTGTCAACGGGCCAGGCGGTTGAGACTTCCCAGCATTCCAAGCTATGGGAAATTCCGTCCAACGCCCGCTGTGCTGTCGCAAAGACTTGAGACGCAGGAACCAATCGCTTGCCATGACATTCTTCTCCGACTGAAAGAGGAGATACCAGATGGCTTACGACCCGAAAAACTCAAACCGGGAGCCCGACCTGCGCACGACGCCCAGCGATTCTCGCCGCTCGAATTCTTGGGTTGGATGGATTGCCGCTGTAGCGTTGGTCGCGATTGCAGTTTTTGCTCTCACCCAGTGGCTTGCTGGACCGGATACGGATCCGCAAGCCACTGCTTCGACAAGTAACTCCGAACCAGCACCGGCTCTGGCACCCCCCACCGCACCGGCAGACAATAATGCCGCTCCCGCTCCGGCAACTGCGCCGCCGGCTGGCACGCAGCAATAGCTTTATCCTGCGAAGGAAGCCGGCTGGCCGGTTTCGCTGGGGCGAACCTACCCAGAAACGTCACCCTGCCCCCGACCTTGCGACCGGGCGATGGAACGGGGTCTCATTTCCTCTTAAGCGCGATCAAGTCCAGACGGACTCAGCGCCATTTTCTGCGCAACAATGAAGATCCGCAGGAATAAGAAAGTTTTATATTTAGACTCGGCGTGACGTTCCTGCTTTACACAAATACCCCTCCGACAACAAAAACATGTCCCGATCTTTCCTTTAACCGATGCAACCAAAGTGCGAGATTCCCATAGCCACATTTAGTGGATGTAGGAGCCCCACGGAGGACAAGCGATGGAGGCTGTAGCCGGATATTTTTCGCTTACTGACATGGCATGCCTCGGCGTCCGCCTTGATGCGGATGATCTCCACAAGGCTGCCAAAGATGCGTGGTCTGACATGCGTCTGGGACGGGCGCACGGACTGAAGTCTATTCTGTCATTCAGCGAGACAGACCTTTGGAAACAACCGGAGTTTCGGCCCTATCGCAACGAACTCAAGGGCGAGAGATTGGGCTGGAAGCTCTCTGCGCTTTCCGGTGTCGGGGGTCGGTATGCCGCGGTAAAAGTGGTCGGCGCCAATGCAATAAACCGCCGCTTTGGCCTGCCCCGCTCCGCCTCGACGATTATTCTCCTCGATAGCTTCACGCTGCGTCCTCTTTGCGTGATGGACGGGACAGAAATCTCCGCAGCACGAACGGCAACCTATGCCTCAATGGCGCTTGAACGCTTCTTCTCGATAGGAAATGACATATCGGTGTTTCTCTTCGGAGCAGGCCCGATTGCCGAGGAAATCGTCAAAGCGCTTGGCCACTTCGGAAAGGACATCATTTCAACGATCTACGTGCGCAGCCGATCGAGAGCTTCCGCGCAGCGGCTCGTCGAAAAACATGGACCTACCGCCGGAGTTCCACTTGAGACTGCTTCTGATAATCGCAAGCTCCGCGACTGCCGCTTCGTAATCACCGCCTCCAATGCCAGCGTGCCCGTCTTCGCAGCGCAGGATATATTCGCGAATGCCGTTCTTCTGCATCTTGGCGGGGACGAAACGCCTGTCGACCACATTCAAACTGTTCTTCGGTCAGGGCTTGCGATCTGCGACGATGTTTCCATGGTATCCCGGCGCAACTCGCAAAGCCTTGCGCTCTATTTCTCGCGGATGGGCGCAACGCTGGAGCAACTTGGTCCTTTTCTCGGGGTCATGGGCTTCAAAGACCTCCCCGTCGGAGGAGACGTGCCGGATCGCCCGATCCTGATCACGTGCGTCGGTTTGCCGATGCTCGACCTCTATGTCGCCGCCCACGTCTACGAAACCTGGCTCAAGCCTGACGCTCGCGCAGCGCAACCTCTCGGCTCGCCCGCTCGCACTTGAGGTGGAAACAGTGGTACGCGGAGGCACAAATGTACGCGACCCAGATCCTGGCAGATCATCTGATGGCCTATCCGTCCGCAGCTTTGCCCGCCGAAGCGAGACAAAGCGCACTTTGCTGCATTCTGGACGCAGTGACTGCGGCAGTGGTCGGAAGCGAGATCGGCGGTGCACAGGTGGCGCGTGCGATCGCCCGGCAAGAATTCGGAGTCGGCCGCGCACCGATTTGGTTTACCGGTGAAAGCATGGGGACGACAGCTGCGGCCTTCTGCAACGCCGCCTCGGCATCGGCGCTCGATTTCGACGACGGTCATCGCGGCGCGCGCGGTCATCCTGGTGCAGCCGTCATACCCGTTGCTTTGTCGGTCGCTTGTGAGACGGATGCGCCCGCCGACGACATCCTAGCCGCCGTTGCCCTCGGATACGAGGCCGGCATACGTATTGCTATCTCACAAAATCCGGGTGCCATAAAGAGCCGGCAATCTGGACGCTGGACAGGATATGGCGCCGTCGCCGCAGCCGGGCGTCTCTACGGAACAAATCCGGCAGCACTTGCCCAGGCACTTTCGATTGCCGGAGTGCTGGCCCCGAACCAGGAGGCAAACGGCAGCTCTGGCTACGCGAAATGCACCGGAAATGACGTCAAGGAAGGCATCGCATGGAGCGTGGTAACCGGGCTTCTCGCGTTGCAACTCGCCGAGCGGGGATTTACAGGCCCGCTCGATCTGCTCGATCATCGTTCACATTTCGATCCGTCGGTCATCGCTGCAAGCTTTGAACAACCGATGGAAATCTCAAATGTCTATTTCAAACCGTACTCCTGCTGCCGCTACATCCATCCCGCTCTTGACGCGCTCACGGCAGTCTGCCGCCGTATCGACGTAACGCCAGAGAAGATCGTATCAGTAGACGTGCATACGTTTCAGTGGGCTCTCCGGCTCGCCAACTCTCACTCGCCGAAGACCGTGACCGATATCCAATACAGCCTGCCCTATTGCATTGCGATTGCTGTCATCGATGGAATTGCAGCGCTTGCGCCGATTAGCGAAGCCCAACTTGCCAGACCGGACCTATGCGACTTCGCCCGCAGCGTCCGTCTTTTGGTCGACCGCGAGATCGACGGACGCTTTCCCACGGAAACGCTTGCATATTTGAGCCTGCACACAAGCGACGGTACGACAGTGACCTCTGACGTCACGGCGCCACGCGGCGACAAGGCGCGGCCGATGGATTGGGATGAACTTGTCGAGAAGTTTCGCGCGGCGACCCGGAAAAAGCTTTCGTCCAAGATGCAGCGCACTATCCTGAACGGGCTTTTGGCAATGAACAGAGGAGACGCCGCTCCTTTCCTTCAATGCCTGCGCATGCCCTTGATTCAGTGAGATCATTCGCACCGATAGTCAGCCATGCCTGTCAGCGGCTTACGGTTTTTTGGTTTCAAAGATTTGCTCCGTCCTGCGGTGGCCTCAATGCTACTTTGCGACGATTGATCCATAATTACCCCATTACCCTTACCGATCACACTGGATCACGCATGATCACATCGGCGCCGACCAGCTCCGGTTCGAACCGCAGATCGGAAGCGGGGTCATCACCCTGCGAATTCGGCAGGAACGCTTCCAGCAAGATAATGTCCGGTCCGCTGTCGGAAATCGCCTGATCATGCGGGGTGTTTGCCGAAGCGAAGATGGGGTTGCCGCAGCGACGATCGCTTATCTGGTCCAGGGAATGTGATGATGTCGGCCGTCGGAAGACTTCTAGAAGCGGGTGTTTCGGTGCTTCCAGACTTCAAGCTACGCAGTTTACGCCTCGCTGTCAGCAGCGGCTCCATGATCTCCTGGAGATCAGCTATGCCGTCGACCAGCTCGCGGATACGCTCCTCGAATTTGACCGCTCCAACGTTCCCGACCTTCAGCCCGAAATTGCGCAAAAGTCCGCGAATGTCGTTTTCAATGGCAATCGCTTTTCCCTGCAGTAGCTTGCGCGCCGTCAGCAGGGCTCGCCGCTTCTGGCTCGTCAGCGTTTTCACATGCACAGGACGGTATAGATTAACCCGCATCATCTGCGCGATGCCACGCGCATCATTGCGATCAGTCTTGTTCGGCTGCGCCTTCAGGAACGCCTTGACGTGACGCGTCTCAATGCAGACCACAGGAAAGCCCGCTCTGGCCAAACCTTCGAACAGCCATTGTGACAGAGGCCCGGCTTCAAGACCCACCCGTTCGATCTGCCATGACGGGTCTTTCAAAGCGGCGATCAGGTCATCAGGGTGACTGGGAACCTTCACCTCTCGGCAAATCTTGCCGGTTTCATCGACAATGCAGATGGTGGTCTCTTTGACCGAGACATCGAGGCCGATATAATGTTTCATGCTGCGCTTCCTTTCCGATGCTTGTGGCTGTTGCAAGACATGACCACGTTTACCATCGCTCGAAGCGCAGCACCTTTCTACCATCCACTGCCGTCTGAGTGAGGCTCAAGCCGAATACCCCATCTCGTATAAGCAACTGCCACCAGTCGATCTATTCAAGTTTCGCCCGCCAGCCACTTTGAGCGACGGCGGTGGCACCCGCAGGGGTCGTGCTGTAAGATATGGATCCAGATCGCCCCAGGAAAGAGTGGGCATGGAGCGCCGTCTAGCAGCAGTCCTGATTGCGGATGTCGTCGGTTATAGCCGGATGAGCGAGGTCGACGAAGAGGGAACGCGTCGTCGCTTCCAGGTCGACCTGCACGAACTCTTCGAGCCGAAGATCGCCGAGCATCACGGCCGCCTGGTCAAGACCATGGGCGACGGCGTCCTCGTCGAGTTCCACAGCGTGGTGGATGCCCTGCACTGCGCGGTGGAACTGCAGCAGGAGAAAGCCCGGCGTAACGCGGCCCTGCCGCCTGAACAGCGGATGGTTTTCCGCATTGGCGTCAACCTAGGCGACATTATCGTCGAAGGCGACGACATTCACGGCGACGGCGTCAACATCGCCGACCGCATGCAGGTGCTGGCGGAACCCGGCGGCATTGCTATATCCGGAACCACCTATGACCACGTGAAATCGAAGCTCGCCATCGGCTACCAGGCGCTCGGCGAGCGGAAGGTAAAGAGCATTGCCGAGCCTATCCGGGTCTACCGCGTGGTGCTCGTTCCGGCGGTAGAGGGCCAAACCGTCGGCGCGAGGAGAAGCCGGCAGTCCTTAGCTGTTCTTGCAGCCGCCATAGGAATCACCGTCTTTTTATTGGCGGGATTAGCGTGGTGGCAGCCTTGGCGGCCGGGAGACGATGCCTCCGTTGCTACCGCCGACGCCCGGCCCTCGCTCGTCGTGCTGCCTTTCGACAACCTCAGCGATGACAAGGAGCAGGGCTACCTTGCCGATGGCATTACCGAGGATCTGACAACGGAACTGGCACGCATTCCCGGCCTCTTCGTAATCTCACGCAATGCCGCATTCACCTTTAAAGACAGGTCCAGCCTGCCATCAGAGGTTTCGACCCAGTTGGGCGTTCGCTACATCCTGGAAGGTAGCCTGCGTCGCGCCGGGGACGAAATGCGCATCAACGCAAAACTCATCGACTCTATGACCAATGGCAGCATGTGGGCGGAGCGGTTCGACGGGGAATGGAGCGAAGTGTTCGAGCTGCAGGACAGGATGGTTGGGGAGATCGCAACGGCGCTCAAGCTTCGCCTGGTCACGAGCCAACAAGCTGCCCGGATCGCTGGTGGAACAAGTAACCTCGCCGCGTACGAGGCATATTTGCGCGGCCGCGAACTGGAACTGAGGGAAAAGGCAGAGGATTGGGTGGAGGCGGCAAAGTACTACGAGCAGGCCTTGGCGCTTGATAGCACCTTTGGCAATGCTGCGGCGGCACTCGCCTGGATGTATCGGGAAGCGCATTGGACCGAGGAACGGTCGAAAGTGTTCGGGCTTTCACAGGATGAAGCCCGCAGCAAGGCAGACTCCTACTTCACGCAGGCCGCCAAGAACCCCTCTCCGGGGTACTACACACTCCTCGCAGGAAAGCTGAACATGATGCAAAGATCCGATGAGGCTATCGCCGCCGCGGAGCGCGCGATAGCGCTCGACGCCAGCGACCCTTCCAACTACGAGTCGCTGAGTATGGTGATGATTTTTAACGGCAGGGCCGCGGACGGTCTCGGCTACCTTGATGCCGCAGCACGTGTGGATCCCGCTTGGTCGCGCTGGCGCTACTTCCTTGCCGGGCTCGCCTACTTCTCGATGGACCGCTTCGAGGAGGCCGTCGTCGCCCTCGAAAAGACCGCTCCGGGCTCGAAGGAGACCTCGTACTGGGACTTTTGGTCCAATTACCCAGGTCTTATGGTGCTCATTTCCGCCTACGGGCAACTGGATCGATACGCTGATGCTGCCACGGCCCGTGAGAGGTTGAAGCCATACCTGGCCCAAGCGCAGGAACCTGAATACACAGGGCTGATGGCTGCGGTCGAATTCCCATTCAAGAATTACGTCGACCTCGAAAGGGTGCTCGTGGGTCTGCGCAAGGCAGGTGTGCCGGAACTGCCCGACGGCTTCAGTCCGAAGCCGGAAGATCGCCTCGACGGCGACGAGATAAGGGCTCTGCTCTTCGGTCACGAAATCCACGGGCGCAATATCCGGACAGGCGAGGCATACCGGCGGGTGACCGCAGAAGACGGCACGACACTTATCACCGTTGGCGAATGGTCTGACCAGGGGAGGAGCACAATCGAGGGCGATATGCTCTGTTCCGTCTATCCGACGCGGTGGCGTTTCTGCGGCGTCATTTCCCGCAATCCCGTAGGCACCTTCGCGCAAAAAAACGAATATTTATTCAGTCTCCAATCAGACAGGCACGAATTTTCGGTGGTGAAGTGAGATCAGTCTGTGCCTGACGTAGACTTCAGTGGCAGGTGCTACCTAACTCCGGATTGTTTCATGCAAATTAGCTGCAAGATTTAAGGCTGCCATTTCAATTAAAGACTTTTGAAATTATCTATATTGCTCAGTACCAAGCTTTGTTTGGGTCCTTCCGTCAGACTGGCACACCGTTCCTGACGGCAACACGACCGTCGATTACGACATGCCTGACACGACTAAGGTTCACGTGGTCAACGACGGCCAAATCCGCGCGCTTGCCTTTTTCTATCAGCCCGCGATCCCCTGCCATTTGCGGAAAGACGGCAGCGACGTTCCCGGTGGCAAGCGCTACCGCTGCTTGAGCGGAAAGTTGCTCTTTTCTCACCATCCGGTGTATCGCCTCGAGGATTCCGTCCCAATGACCACCCGCGAAGTCGGTCGAAATCGTATCCACGCAACCAACGTCGATGAGCGCATCTAGGTTGGCGGCGTCATTGCGCCACTGCGTGCTAATACAGTCGAGTGTAGAAACGTCTATAACAGCACCCTTGCTTCTCAAGTCGAGGGCAATCGAAACGGCCTCATCCGGCAAGAAGCTCGGATGATTGCTGTGTCCGGCGACGATCCGTGCGTTTGGATGTTTTTCAACAACCGCGCTCAAGCGTTTTGCAGATGGCGCGGCGTTGTGGAAAATGGCGGAATAGCCGACGCGCTCCGCCTCTTCAGCGATCTCATCGAAGCCGTCGAGGGAAAGTGCGACGGATGGCATTACGGATCGTGTGATGATCTCGCGGATGCGCTCGGTTGTGACATGCGTGGACAGGCCGGCATGTTCCAGCTCATCCTCCAGCATCGGATCCGACATTCCACCGGCTTGATCGAGAAAACGGCCAAGAACAGCATCCTTCAGACGCCTCGCCGTTGCAGGTGTCACCTCTACCCCGGTCTCCCGCAGGACCGCTTCCGGAATGAACCTGTAATCCTGCGCCCCGCCGCCCAATGTCTGTCCGCCGCCAACCTCTCCGAGTGCAACCGCGCCGGACGCAAGCATTTCATCGATCGTCGCACTCAGGTGCGGCACTGACAGGCCTCTGCCGTCGACTGCAAGGGCTGCCTGGATGTTCTTGAGTGTATGTGCCGTGGATACGCGAATATCCATCTGATGGTGGATCTCGCCGCCAGAGTAGACCTCATCGGCCATTGCCAAACCACAGACATTCAAAAGAGTGGTTGTCCCTTGAAGAAGATGCCGATTGCGAAAATACGCAATGTCATCTGCACTGAGCGGCGGCGAGCCGCTCGGCATCGACGGCCCGCAAATGCATCCATGCGCATGTGCATTGATGATACCTGGTATGACGATGCAGCCTGTCGCATCAATGATTGTTCGCGCCGCGATTTCGTCGCTCGTCCCCGCATTTCCAATTTGGATATCTGCAATCCTCCCGTCCTTGACGTAGACGGTCGCTCTTTTGTGAAACGCCTTGCCATCGCCGGTGATGAGGGCTCCATTGCGGATAACGATATCCATGACGAATGCTCCTTTTTAAGGGCCATGATGCAGCGTTAACCGTCGGTCTCCTCGCCCGGCCGATCCGCTGCCTCGTGCGGATCAGCGAAGGGGGAGGCGTCCAGCATGTATCCGGATGACCTGACCGTCCGGATCACATCGGAGCCGCCTGCCACATTCAATGCCTTGCGCAGCCGCCCGACATGCACATTGACCGTCTTGGCATCAACGTAGCGCCGCTCCGGCCAACCAGCCTCGATGAGTTGCGCGCGGCTGCAAGCTTGCTCACGGTTCTCCATCAAGAATTGCAGCAAGCGGAATTCGATTGGTCCGAGATGAACGCTGATACCAAAGCGCCTGACACTGTGCCGGACAGTATTCAGTTCAATTCCCGCATAGGCGAGAATGCGTCCATCGCCCGCCGAAGGATGCGAGCCGGACTGGAACAGAATTTGGTTCCGCAGAAATCCGAGCAGCTTGGCAGGCGCAATCGGCCTGACGAAATTCTCATCGATTCCAGCCTTCAGCAGATCGATGAAGCGGCCCTCCGCACCCGGCCCGACCAGGGCGACCGTCATGATTCCTACGGTCTGCGGGTCCTGTTTCAGCCTCAGGCACGTCTCTGGCGCAAGGGTTTCGCCGGAGCGACAATCGAGAAGGATCCCATCGACGTGATTTTCGCGCGCGAGATGGACAATCTCCTCCGCGCCCGAGCCCAACGTCACGCCGTATCCCTCGGCTTCCAAGATGTGGACAAGCAACAGGTAGTAGTCCGCGTCGGTTGAACCGATGAGGATCTGAGGCCTCCTCGACGTCAATTCTCTCTCCCTTGGCGCCGCCACTTTCCGATCGTTCACGACAAACCCACATCCGGCTGAACACCGCGCCACGGAGAAGGCTCAAACAGCGCATTTCTCCGTTGCTTGGCTCCTGCCTCCGGCGCACACGCCGATACGGTGCAGGGGGAGTACGTGGCGGAACGCAGAGCGCCTTCTATTCCCACTCCTAAAACACTCGAGCCATTAGGCTCGCGCGCCTCATGCCGCGACATCATCGCGCTTTCCAATTGCCGATCGGTAGCCGACGGGGCGAAGGCGTTCGAAACTCTTCACGTTTGCAGGAAGGGTTCCCGCAACAGCAATGGTATTGCCAATTGGACACGGCACCCCAAGACGCTGCATTGGCCAGCCGGCACGCTTGAGAATCCGTTCGAAACGCAAGTCGGTCGCCGTGACGATCTCATGAAAGCCGCTCGCGATCGACCAATCGATAATGCCTGCAAACATCATGAGCGTTGTCCTGTGTAGAAAGCCGCCTGTATGATTTTGGGCCAGCGACGTATCGACACAGAAGCGTGAGCTTTCGACCATGCAGGCATGTACCTCGAGACTGCGCGATGACAGCAGCTGCGGGAAGGTATTGGCGAGCATTGTTGGGCCCATCGCCGGAAGGAGCCTGGCGCAACCCGCAACCGCGCCCGCCGACGATACGGCAAGAATGTAAGTTGGATCGAGTTGGTCATACTCGTCGGTCTCAAGGCCGTTCCTGACCTCTACATCCCAATTCAGCCTGTCGCGAAAGACTCGGGCACGCAGTCTGTGCATTGAATCGATCAGGTCAGCAAACTCACCGAAAGCGGTCGCCCGAACAGCCAGTATCTGCATAAGCAGCTCCGATACAAATAGGTTCACTGCATATTGGACATCAATCTCCTTCCTTAGGCGACTAATAGAATTATCAGTCGAGTGCACCGGCAAAGCGTGTACTAAGTCAGGCTGACGGTTGCATCGGGACCTGGTCCTCGACAGCCGTTGGAGGCATGTGCTGTCCCAGCGAGTCAAGGAGGTAGCGGTTTGGTGGCAACGAGATGGCGGTCGACGATTGAAGCCGAAACCCACAGGCATGCAGCCGAGAGCTATGTCTTGGCGCCGAACGCGGGCGACTTCCTTGAGCAGATGTCCTTGCCGATCTCGAAACTCGCCCGGATGGCGATTGGCAACGGGGCGGAACGGATTCTGTTCTTCGACGAAGGCAAGGCAATCGTCAGAGCCTTCGAGGGAGGCCTCCTGCTGTGGGTCGGTGCGAGCAATCTTGTGATCCGCCATGCTCTTCAGCTACTGCTTGAGGGCGGCCTTTTTCACGCCACGTCGGATGAGCGGCTGGTGATCTCTTGGTATCTAAGTGTCGGCAAGCCCTTTGCGGTGATCGAGGGACTGCTGTTTGCAACGTCTCGCGACGGTGCCAGATGCAATACGCATCTGCGATGATCTTGATCGCCGTCCGGAAGAGAATCTACTTTCTAGATGCCGTAATCAACGACCACCAGCAGCGAGAGCGCAGAGATAATCAGCAATGCTCCGATTACCACGATCATCAATTTAGCACTGTACGACTGCCATTCCATTCGACATGACCTCAATTGAGGGACGTTGTAGCGCTAGGAAGCGCTGAGGGCCACTGGCCAAAGGGGCGATATTCCGTCGCAGGCTTGACCCGTCGCTGTTCAGCGATCAGAAGCTAGCGTGGGCCGAGCCTAGTTTGCTAGAAGGCGGCCGGCATAACCAGCGGCAAAGACATCCACCGCGAGATAAGACAGCGTGCTGTTTGTCAGGGATTTGGGTCAGGATTCTCGCCTATAGAATCTCATGAGATCTTGAGCGTGTACGAGAATTTGAGGACGGGAGCTGCTCCGGTTAATGGGTTACGTCATGCCAAAAGCGGCAAATTAACTGGCTGGTATATTTGGGCTGGAGAATATTCCGATGCAGAAGGCTTCTTTGACGTAGTTCGTTAACGAGACCAGCTCGCCGTAATCTCACCACGAAAGCAAATTTGCGATGAAGCGAGGATATGCTTGGTGCAGGAAAATCAGATCATCGAGCTGTTCCCAATCGATGTCACCGTCCTGACTAGACCGCAATTCCGACTGGTGAATTCCGCCCATTACGAGCACGGCGTCGATTCCCGAGCGGTTTGCGCCGAGGACATCGGTGTTCAATCCGTCCCCTATGCAAACCACGGAAGACGGCGGAAGCGCCAGAACGCCGAGTGCCTTTGCATAAGCCTGCTGATGTGGCTTTCCGAAATACCATGCCTTTCCGCCGATTGCCTCGTAACGTGCGGTAATTGCGCCAGCGCATTCCAGGCGCCGGTCGCCGATCAGCACCTGCAGATCAGGATTTGCACAGATCATGGGGAGGCGGCGCTCGTGGCAGGCATGCAGCAGCGCCTCCCTTTCCGTAAGGGATTGCTCCTCGAGCGTCCCGGTGACCAACACGAAGTCGGCCTTAGTCACTGCCGTGACGGCACGTTTCCCTGTTCCCGCCATTAATTTCGACAGCACTCTTGGACCCATATGATAAAAACGTCTTCCCAATTGCAGGCGCCCGCCGCTTTCGGTTCCAGACAGCGCTTCAAAGACCAATTCACCGGACGTTATCAACCCGTCATAGAGTGCATCGGTAATCCCCATCCCGAGAAGATGGTCTGATACCTCCTGTTTGCGGCGCGGCGAGTTCGACAACAAAACGACCCGTTTCCGGCGCGCAATCAGATGAGCAAGGCAGTCGATTGCTCCGGCAAAAGCAGTTTCGCCATTGTGGACGACGCCGAACAAATCGATGATGAAACCGTCGTAGGCTTCCGAAAGCTCAGAAATACCGGTGAGAAGAGTTGGCCTAGCGAATGCCATCGCGCTTTGCATCCTCATGTTGTTTGCCTGAGCCTGATGGTTGCCGCCACTCGGCAAGAAGGTATGACGTGTTTGTACGATGGATCACAGCGCCGCCCAGAACAGTTTCGATTTTTGGCCCATCGCCACAGCCATACCAACCCATAACAGTGAAAGCGGCGCTTCCTACGTCGTGATCAATGCGACTTGAGCGCTTGCCAAGCTCTGAACCCTCCACGCTGGAGAGCGCAAGCCAAGCGCCATTTGAAACGGGCCGAAACAAGCAAGGATCGACAACTCCCGAAGAGGCTTCTTCAGGGATGTCGCCGTCAATATCTCACATCGTTGTCTTGGTGTTCAAAAGCACTGCAACGCCGACGACGGAAGCGGCTATGGAAAAGTCGACGTGCAAACGCCATGCGCGCCATCACAACCGTGAAACCGAAGCCTTTGATGCCGCCAAGAGCCCGTGCAACCTCATTGAGCAGATTTCGTTACCCATCTCCAGTCTCGCCCGGACGGTCAGTGGCGGCGAGACGGAACGGACGCTGGCCTTCGAAGAAGGCAAAGCCGCGAATCGTGCCGGATGTTCGCGATGAATCCGGCGTGGCCAATGCCCTAACCAGACCCCTGGAACCAATAGCGTGTCACGACATTCTCCTCCCCATAAGGAGATAGCAAATGACGAACGATCCTAAAAATTCAAGTGATCCCGACCTTCGAACCAAAGCGGTTGATTATCGCCGCACGAATTGGGTCGCATGGATTGCAGCGGTAGGATTGATTGCGATTGGCGCTTTCGCTCTCACCCAGTGGTCTAACACACCTGACACCGATCCACAGAGCACTGCTTCGACGAGCAATTCCGAACCGGCGCCGGCTCCGGCAACCCCGACCGCACCGGCAGATAATAATACCGCGCCTGCTCCCGTCACGCCGCCTGCAGGCACGACACCACAGTAAGCTTGATTTTGCCGTGATCGGGCGTCGCTTGCGACGGGCATAGCGACGACGCAAAATGCGTCCACTTGCTTCTTCGCGCGCTATTGATCGAGACCGCGCTCACGACCGATTGCCTGTGACCGACGGCCAGCGAGGATCTTCTGACTGCTTTCGATCCGAACCGCCCGCTGCAAAACCTTGAGCGATGTCCGCATCGCATCAAACGCCTTTCGGTCGGCCGGTGGCACCATATTGACGACGTCCTTCTCATCGCGCCCGATTGCACCAGGCCCGAAGCGCGCATCGAGGGCCTTACTCACCACAGCGAACTCGTCGCGGACCTTCGGATCAAGCGCGCTGATCATTCCGGCAAGCGCCCGCGGGTTCTTCTTAACCGCTAAGGTGAGGCGCTCGAGATCATCGCAGGCGCCCCTGCTCAATCCGGGAATGGCTATCCCCATGCGTCGCCGTTCTGCCGCAAGCGTACGAAGAGCCGCCTCGAATGCATTCGAGTAGGCTGAAGCAAGAGCGGTCAGGCGAGTGACAACCTCCGGAAGGGCCTTCAGCGCATCTCTGCGCTCTCGCCCAGAAGCAAGCAGCCGGTCGATCACGCGATCCGAACCGCGTAGCGCTCCGTAATCTTTAGGATCGGCGGCGACGGCTGCAGCGATGCGATCCGCCACGATGCCCTTTGTAGTTAGCGCCTCGATCATCGTCACCGCACCGGCCGGATCACGCCAGATGCGCATCGCCGCTTCCCCAAGGGCTGCGCGCCGCTCCTGGTAATGCGGCGTCGACAAGGCGGTTGCTTTCGCGTCATCCTCAATCGGGGCCTTGAATTCAGTAACCGCGGCAAGCAGCGGCGGCGCGGAGGTTGTCTGCCTCTCCGGATCAAAGGCCACAGCGGCGACAATCCGCGAGCGATCCTGGCGTTCGGCCTCATGCTGTGCTTCGGCAAACCGCTTTACAGCCGTAAAAAGCTTCACCAGCTCCTCGCGCTTTTCTGCCCCCAAATCCTCCGGCATACGCTCCATGGCGTAACACTCGACATGCTCATTCGCCTTACCGGTAAAGGCGCTCCGGCCGAAGCGAACCGTCAGCGCCTGGCTCACCGCCTTGATTTCCTGCACGACAGAACGATCCTCGGCGGCGAACAAAAACGCAGTCTTGTAAGTCTCCTCCCCGCCCGCTTGGCGGATGGCCTCGATCTCGCTGAGACGCGCATGGGCAGCCATCGATAGCGCTGGAACCGAAAACGACATATGCGTGCGGCGCGTCCGTTCACGTGCGGCGAAGCGCTCAGCGTTCTTCCGGAACGCCGCAGCATGGGCGCGCACCAGCGGCTTTAATTCAGCAAGAGCGGCATTCGCGGCATTGCGCTCGTCCCGCGCCGCCCGCCCATCGACCAAGCGGTCGGAGCCGCGCAGACGTCCGAGCGTGGCCGGCGCACGCGTAATGTCGTCGGCAAGCCGGGAGGGCATGGCGTCAGCGCGTGAAGCCCGGTCGTTCAACACGGCAAGCGCCTCGCCCGGATCAACAAAGATCTTTCCGAGCTGAGCGCGAAGGATCGCTTGACGTTCCTGACAACCGGCTGAAGCCAGTTGCGCCAGACGCGCATCCTCGTCCACGCTCCTTGAGAAAGACGTAACAGGTGCCAGAAGATACCGCATGTCCTCGGCACTGGTCTGCTCTACGGATGGGGCCTGGACTCGGTCATCATAAGCGATGTGCCGCTCGCGCTCGATCACAAAGCTTAGAGCAACGTTTGCCCTTTCCCACAACACCGCCAGTTCCTTCCTCATTCCGGCAAGTCGGGCCAGCTGCCGGACAACGTAGTCTTCTATCCCGGCGGCGATCTCCGCGAGATGACTAATCCCGCGACGCCGCGCGAAATCACTAGCAAAAGCCTGGTAGCCGGCCTTATCTTCGAAATCGAGCGTGGTGGTCTTGGCGCCGGAGCGCGATAACCGTTCGACGAGCTGATTGAACAGTTCCGGCCGATGGCGTTCCCGCTCGATGCGCTGCTGCCTGGCCGCAACGGCTTCGACCTGTCGGGCTGTCCAGACATTGCGATCCACTTCCCTTTCCTCGAGACGTTTCCGCCCGGTTTCCTCGTCGATGAAAGGAACCTGAACCTTGACTTTCTCAACCCCGTCCTTGCGCAGAGTGACCGTGTCCCCGACGCCGACCCCACTTTCCCGCAGTGCCTTCGGCAGGCTCACACCCCAGAGTCTATGCGTAACCCCGTCATCCGTTTTGACGTCGGCGTAGGGGCTCGGATCGACACCCTTGCCTTCGCGGAATTGTGCCCCACCGACACCAATAAGCTCCCCGGTGATGCCGGCGGCATGATCGACCCGGCTCTTCCAGCCCCATTGCGGCTTTGCCTCAAAATCTTCCTTGGCCGCGTAGAGATCGGCGCGGTGTCGATGCCGGGTCATCGACACATAGGTCAGATGCTGATCCATCATGCCGGTCGCAAGAACGAACGTCCGGTCGACCGTGGCGCCCTGCGATTTGTGGATCGTCGCGGCATAACCGTGATCGACATTGCGGTAGCTATCCTCACTGAAGATGACGTCGCGGCCATTATCGAGGCGCACCGAAAGCAGGATCCGGCCGCGTTTATCGGTCGTCGAAACAACCGTGCCCAACATGCCGTTCTTGACATATTGGGCATCGGGATGCTCGGCGCGCGGCTCGAAGAAACGGGCGTTTTTGAGGAAGATGATGCGGTCGCCACTGGCAAACTCGCGCGCCCCGCGTTCGGTCTGGAAGGCATGGCTGTCACCGAGTGCGTCCTCCGCCGTCATCACCCTCCTTAATGTCTCGTTCAGGCGTTTCACATCCACGTTGGTGTGAGCGAGAACGAGTAGTTCGTCGCCGCGCAAACGTCCCGGGCTTCCTTCATCGGCGGATTTCCGAAGCAGCTCACGACGAGCATCCGTCCAGTCGGAAACGATGCGTCCGATGGCTTCCTCCCGCGTCTCCACTTCGACAAGATGGCCTCGCTCCACATAAGCGTCGAGACCCTGTTCGACGTCGCGGCGCGCAAACAGTCGGGACGCGTCGCGTGCCCATTGCTCGCTCTGTCGGCGCACGCCGGAAAGCTCGGCAAAACCGACCCGCTCCGTCACTGCCCGAAACGCAGCACCTGCCTGGATCGGCTGGAGCTGCATGGCGTCACCGACCAGGACGACTTTCGCGCCTGCCTCTTCGACAACCTTCAAGACGCGCGCCATTTGCTCCGACGACACCATACCGGCTTCGTCGACCACCAGCACGTCGCCGCGCCCAAGCCTGTCGCGGCCGTCGGCCCAGGCGAGCTCCCACGATGCGAGCGTCCGCGACTTGATGCCGGAGCTCTCTTCCAGACTTTCGGCCGCCTTTCCGGCAAGTGCCGCACCGATCACCCGGCGACCTTCGCTTGCCCAGGCGACGCGCGCGGCATCCAGAAGTGTGGACTTGCCGGCGCCAGCAAACCCGACGACCGCGGCAAGAGCGCTGTCCCCTGTGACATGCCGGACGGCGTCCACCTGCTCCGCATCGAGCCGGAAGCGCCTTTCCGGATCACGCGTCTCGACGGTTTCGATCGCTGCGTTGATCCGCCGATCGGGGACGGCGTGCCCGCCGCGCTCCGCGAGAACCCGCGCCGACTGAGACATTTCATATTCGATGCGCAGGATGTCGCGCGTCGTGAAGATTGCGGGCTCTGCAGCTTTTCCCGTTTGCGGATCGAACAGCTGCGGCTTCAGCGTGACGAGATCGTTCGATGCCATCAGCCGCGCATGGATATTGGCGAAGTCTACCGGATCGTCGACATAGCGGTGGAGCGCCCGGGCGATATCGCGCTCATTAAAGGTCGAGCGCTCATTGGCAAGCTGCTTCAACAGGAGTTCGGAATCCGCAAGCAGGCGATCTGCCATTTCCTGCCGGCGGGCAAGTTCCGCCGGCGCGAAGAACATCTCCCTGCCCTCGCGTACCAATGCCGCTTTTGCCGGACCGAGACATTTCTGTGCGATACCGTCCAGCCCCTGTTCGGCATAGGAGCGGCCGTCGAGCCGGATCTCATGACCGGCGAGTGCCAGATGCCGGTTGGCCGTGTCCGCCCAGGCAATTTTCCACGCCTTCATCGTTTCCCGATCGCCCGCCCACAACCGATAGACAATCTTTCCCTTCGGGTGGTCCGGCGTGACAACGCGCAGCGGCTTACCGTCTGCTCCTGTTATCGCCACGGTCTTCGGCCCGAAGCCCTCTTTCGTTAAAGGACGCAGCGTCATCATCAGGTGGATATGAGGATTGCCGTCCTTGTCGTGATAGACCCAGTCGGCGACCATTCCTTTCGAGGTGAGGTTGTCGCGGACGAATTCGCGCACTAGAGCGATGTTCTCAGTACGCATCAGTTCTTCCGGCAGAGAAATGATCAGTTCGCGCGCAAGCTGCGCGTCGGCCCGCTTCTCGAACGCATCGACGGCGTTCCAGAGCATCTCGCTGGCGCCGGCGACCGAGCGTCCCTCGATCGCCTTGCGCAGCCACGCCGGCGCCTCATCCGGTAGGGCCAGCTCCTCATGCACCAGTTCCGACGAAACGCCGCGACGGCTGAACGTCGTGCCAACCTGCTTATCGCTCATTTTCGTCCGATGGCGATAGGCGGCGGCCGAGACGATGCTGCGTCCCGCACCCCTACTTATCATCTGCGCTCTGACGAACATGATCGCCACGATCGTCTCCCGACCTTCCGTGTAAATCTCTCAAGCGACGGATGTTGCGCCCACAAACCGATCGGCCCGAGTGGGCGATGCCGCTTTTCCGAAAGTCGGCAGCGGCGGGAATTGCGCTCCAAATTCTTGGGCACTGCGCAAGCTACCCTATTTAACTATCTTATTCTAGTGTGTATAAATACGAGAATCATTTAGATCGCGCACAATGGAGCATCTTCAATGGCAGCAAAATTATGGATTTCCGAACTCGATGCACAGATCGAGAAGCTGAAGGAACGCAGAAGATTTTTGATAGTAAAATCCGCCGAGCGGTTTGCTCACGCCGCGACAAAGGCGGGTCTGGCGGAGATGGACTTGTCCGACGGAGAGCTCGATGGGATCGTCGCCGAGATCGCTGCCCGATTTCAAAAGAAACCGAAGGCCACAGCCGCCACATCACCTCAACCGCATCGACCGGAGGCTGGCCGGACTGGAACGCCGGCGGCGGTTTCTGATGGCGGCTGAGCGCAAGCGCGAGGCTCGGCAGAAATTTCTACTCGGCAGCATTGTCGTCAAGGCCGGGCTTTCGAAAGCCGACCGGGCGTTCCTGCTCGGCGGCCTGCTCGAATTGGCCCGGATCGTTCCGGGTTCTTCGGAACATCAGCGGCTGCGCGACATCGGCAAAGAGGCGTTCAAGGCCTCTTCTCTGGACGCTGTTCAGGAGAAAGCGGAATGGCATTGAAGCATCGATTGCATCCGAGCCTTCTGCTTGTTCTCGTCCCTCTCGCCGTTACCGCCTTTGCCGTCTACGTGACAGGCTGGCGATGGCCGGAATTGGCCTCGGGCATGTCAGGGAAGACGCAATACTGGTTCTTGCGGTCAACACCAGTGCCGGCACTTTTGCTCGGCCCGCTCGCAGGACTTCTGACGGTCTGGCCCTTGCCGTTGCATCGACGCCGGCCGATCGCGATCGCAAGCCTTCTCGGCCTTCTCGTCGTTGCCGGCTTTTACGCCTTGCGGGAATATGGACGTCTTTCTCCCTCCGTCGAGCGCGGCATCATCGCCTGGGACGAGGCGCTTTCTTATCTCGACGCTTTCGCCGTGGTTGGATCGTTTCTCGGCTTTCTGATCGTTGCGGTGTCGGCCCGCATCTCTGTTGTCGTCGCCGATCCGGTCAAACGCGCCAAGAGTGGAATCTTCGGCGACGCCGACTGGCTCTCGATGCGTGCGGCCGCAAGACTTTTCCCGCCCGATGGCGAAATCGTCGTCGGCGAGCTCTATCGCGTCGATCGCGAACTTGTGCATAAGCTTTCCTTCGACCCCTACGATCGTTCGACGTGGGGACAAGGCGGCAGGGCGCCGCTCCTGACCTACAAGCAGGATTTCGACTCCACGCATATGCTCTTCTTCGCCGGTTCCGGCGGGTTCAAGACAACCAGCAATGTCGTACCGACGGCGCTTCGATATTCGGGTCCGCTCATCTGCCTCGACCCGTCGACGGAAGTTGCGCCGATGGTGGTCGAGTACCGCAGGCGTGTTCTCGGCCGTGACGTAATCGTGCTCGACCCTGCTGATCCGGCAACGGGCTTCGATATCCTCGACGGCATTGAAACATCGACCCGCAAGGAAGAGGACATCGTCGGCATCGCACATATGCTGTTATCGGAAAGCGCACGTTTCGAATCGTCAAGCGGCGCCTACTTCCAGAACCAGGCGCACAATCTGCTGACCGGCCTGCTTGCGCATGTGATGCTCTCGCCAGAATATGCCGGAAGGCGAACTCTGCGCAGTTTGCGCCAGATCGTTTCCGAGCCGGAGCCGTCGGTGCTCGCCATACTGCGTGACGTTCAGGAGAATTCAGGATCCGACTTCATCCGCGAAACCCTCGGCGTTTTCACCAACATGACGGAGCAGACGTTTTCCGGCGTCTACTCGACGGCGTCGAAGGATACGCAGTGGCTGTCGCTCGCCAGTTACGCTGGTCTCGTCTGCGGCAACGCCTTCAAATCCAGCGAGATCGTTTCTGGCAAAAAAGATGTGTTCCTCAACGTCCCGGCTGCCATCCTGCGCTCGTATCCTGGTATCGGAAGGGTGATCATCGGCTCGCTGATCAAGGCCATGGTGCAGGCCGATGGCGCATTCGACCGCCGCACATTGTTCATGCTCGATGAGGTCGACCTGCTCGGCTACATGCGCGTGCTGGAAGAAGCGCGCGACCGTGGCCGCAAATACGGAATTTCGCTGATGCTCATGTACCAATCCGTTGGACAGTTGGAACGACACTTCGGCAGGGACGGAGCGACCTCATGGATCGACGGCTGCGCGTTCGCCTCCTATGCCGCAGTCAAGGCACTCGACACGGCTCGTAGCATCTCGGCCCAATGCGGGGAAATGACCGTCGAGGTAAAGGGCCGGTCGCGCAATGTCGGCTGGAGCAGTTCCACCACGGGATCTCGCCAATCGGAGAACGTGAATTTTCAGCGAAGGCCGCTGATCATGCCGCACGAGATCACCCAGTCGATGAGAAAGGACGAACAGATCGTTATCGTCCAAGGCCAAAGTCCAATCCGCTGCGGGCGAGCGATCTATTTTCGGCGCAAGGACATGAATGAGGCGGCCAAGGCCAACCGTTTCGTCAAAACCAACCTCTGACCGGTAAGCGATATCGTCAGACGGCCAAGGACTGCTTGCGTGCGTTTTGCTTCTGAACCGAACGCACCGGCAAGCATCGCGGCGATCGGCATGGCGCTGGCGACCATCCCCGTGGTTGTTGAACGCGGCGTCCTCACCCGCCAATTTGCGGCAAAGATCACCCGATCAAGATCCTGGTGCCCTTCGTGGCTATCACAAGCAACTCCGACCGTCGCTTTCGACGTTCGATGGCCAGGAGAGCAATCCTCTTTTCGGCGGCCTCGCTGGCAATCGCCAGTTTGCTTGGACGTACCATGCGCTGGACTGGGTGGCCATGATTTTCGCGGAGACCATTCTGAGGTGGATCGGAATTTCGCTTCAGGTATTGGCAGTGGTGCTCGGGGTAACCAGGCAGCTCTTGGTCTGCAGGTCATCCTGCATAGCTTAAGCATGATTGCCTGGTGGAAATTTCGCTCGCGGGTGTGGTTCGTGCAAAGCCCACTGGCTGCTTTCGGGAGTGGGGGCAGTCGTACTCTTCATCCGCGGTGACGCGCAGAGCGACACGTCAAGTCCCGTTGTCGTAGAGCGGATCGCAGCTCATCACCTCGGCGGCTCTACCGACGTTGCTCGTGACCGTGATTGGTCGGTAGTTATTGCGAGCCATTCCAGGAAAGATCAGGCTCGGTTCGGTGTCCACGTCCACCGACCATCCTCACTGTACTCAAGGACCGCGTGATACAGATCACGCGCGTCGTGGGCTTCTCCGTTATTGATGCAGGTGATCGAACGGTCGGAAAGGAGGCGCAGGATCTTGCGGAGTTTTTTGGACCCCAGCGTCGTGTCGACTCGATCTAGGAAGACGACCCGCGGTGGCACGAGCAGAACTTTCGCAACGGCTAAGAGTTGCTGCTCGGTCAGCGAAAGCGACATTTCCCAGCTTTGCTCCTTATCCAACCCGCCCGCCTGGCTCACGACCCATTCGAGATCAAGTTCGCGCAACACCTGGAACATTTGTTCATCCGAAATTTCGCCTGCATTCTCCAGACGCACAAGAATCTGGCGCAACGTCCCTGGCGGCAGATAAGGTCGTTGCTTGAGAAACACGATGTCGTCGGAACCAGGGCGAATTATGCGCCCTGTGCCGGGCGCCGGAATGCCCGCCGTCGCTCTGAACAATGCCGTTCCCGGAGCCTGACTAGGTCCGGTGAGCAACACGAGGGTCCCGAGCGGGATCGATACCGATAACTCCTTCAGCAGAGGAGTGCCGTTGGATGACAGCAAGGATAGCCGCTCGTAGGCCAAGCACCCTCCTCTCTCGACAATCTCGATGGCCGACTCTGCGGTTGTTCGTGATTTTTCGATTGCCTCCAGTAAGGAGTTGAGCCGAGCGACCACTACGGCAAAGTTCGAGATAGAGTGGAACTGGGTGACAATAAGCGAGAACGCGCCTACGAGCATCGCGAAGGCTGCGGCCGACTGTGTGATCACGCCAAACTCGATGTCTCCTCTTATGAATGCCGGAGCAACGATCAGGGCGGGAATGATCTGGATCAGCCAGTTATAGCCGGTGGTGAAGAACCCCACGTTGCGATTGACGGCCGTAATGCGGCGAAAGTTTGCGACCAAATCGTCAAGTCGATGCGACAGGAGAATTTGCTGTCGCCCCTCGCCGCGTTCCAGGATGATCGACTCGGCGTTCTCCCGCACATGAATGAGGCTGGAGCGGAAGTTGGCCTCCTTGTCGAGTTGATCGTAGTTCAGATTGATCAGCGGCCGTCCGAGCAGAACCGTCAGGTAAGAGCCGCCAGCCGCATAGAGGACAGCCACGACAAACAGCAATGGGCTGATTGACCACAGCACGCTGGAAAAGGCCACTATCGTCAGAGTGCCGTTGAACAGTAGTAGGACAAAGGAGAGCGTCGTGCTGGTGAACGCGCGAACGTCATCCGCGATCCGCTGGTCCGGGTTGGTAAGTTGCCCCGAGACATCCAGGCGGTGATAGGTGCCATTGGCGAGATAAAGCGTCACAGCGCGCCGGGCTATGAATTCGCGCCAAAGTAGTGCCAACCGTTCTTCGACAAATCGTGCGATGACCGAAAAAACTGTCAAAGCAGCGAAAACACCGACGTAAAAGATCGCTTGCCGGATGAACTCGGGGGTCTGGCGGTCTGCAATCGCTGTCATGAAGTTTCGGCCGACGTAGCTGTTGACAACGTTGAGGCCGCTTACGCCGAATAACAGCGCAGCGAGCACCGCAAACATCAAATTGGCCTTCTTGCCGACATCGGAGGTCGAAAAATGCCGGACCGCGCGCGCAAAGCGAACTGCGGTTACCTTGAGCGGAATTTGCTGGCTATTCATGCCATCCTCCCTTTGGCAAGCTCAATGACTTACGACCCAGCTGCAACCGGCGGTGCCACGAACGATCGTCTTAACTTGAAATCGTCTTGCCGCTGCTTTACCTCATAGGTCTCTATCGCGATTAGCCAGCATTCGACTTAGAGAACTCCCGTCTCCTGCCATTTGCCGGCTCTGCTGTCCCAACGATTCCGCGCTCGAGCGAAGAACTGCTCCTCTGAGTTTTGCGGACCTTCCCGGGCAGCAGCACGCAGGTCAGGATCGGGTCGAGAGCGGCTGAAGAAGCCGCCAAGCGCAACCCTGCGTTTTATTTCAGGGCGTTGTGATGAGCGCAAGCGTATGACGCGCGATCATCAGTTCCTCATCCGTCGGCAGAACATAGAGTGCAACGCGGCTTGCCTGAGTGGAAATGAGAGTTGCGCCCTCTTCATTGGCCACGGGATCGAGTTCGGCGCCGAGCCAGGCGAGCCGTTCGCTAATGCGGGCGCGGATCGCGGCCGAGTTCTCCCCGACGCCGGCTGTAAACACGAACGCGTCGAGACCTCCGAGCGCGGCGGCAAGCATGCCGACACTCAGCCCACAGCGATGGACGAAGTGATCGATCGCGAAGGCGGCACGCGCGTCGACGCTGACAAGAAGATCGCGCATATCACCGGAGATGCCGGAAAGGCCCTTCAGGCCGGACGACCCATAGAGAAGATCGGTCACCTCCGCTGCGGTCATGCCCTTTTGATCGATCAAGTACAGCACGACACCGGGATCCATCTGTCCCGGCCGGGTGCTCATCGGCAGGCCGTCGAGCGCAGTGAAGCCCATCGTCGTCTCCACGCTGCGCGCCTCCTTCAGCGCGCACATTGAGGCGCCGCTGCCGAGGTGGGCAACAACAATGCGTCCACCCGCGATGCCGGGGGCGACTTCGGTCAACCGTTCGGCGATATATTCGTAGGACAGGCCGTGGAAGCCGTATCGGCGCACGCCATGCTCGTAATAGGTCGATGGCAAGGCGTAACAATCCGTATGCGGGGCGTGACCGCGATGGAAAGCCGTGTCGAAACAAGCGACCTGCGGCACCTCCGGATTGATCTCCATGGCGAGCCGGATCGGCGCCAGGTTGTTTGGCTGGTGCAGCGGCGCAAGCTCCTGGAAAGTGGCGAGCGTGTCCAGGATGTCGTGGTTGATCAGGATCGGTTTTGCGTAGTCCGGACCGCCATGGACGACGCGGTGACCAATTGCCCGGAGCGTGAACCCCTCGAGGGTCTGCAGCCAGGCGCGAGTTTCGGCGATTGCCGCCGGCAGGTGATCGACAACGTCTGGCGTATATCGGCGATCGACAAGGACGGTACCGTCGGCGGCGCTGGCCACGAGACGAGGTCGTACGCCGATGCCATCGATCTGACCCCGAATGCAGCGGCCGGGGCCGGTGTCGGCGATCTCGAAGATCTGAAATTTCAGGCTCGACGAGCCTGCATTGATGACAAGAATTGCGTCCATAGCTCAGGCCGCCACTTCTATTTTACGCCGACGGGCGGCGGCGTAGAGCGTCGTGAGCGAGCACGATGCCAGTCGGCTGCGCACCGAATCCCGAAAGCAAGGTTAGCACGATTCCCGCGGCGGCGGCATGCCTCAAGTTTGACCCACCAGCATTTGTGCCCGGCCTGCCACGGGGGAGCATTCTGCGCCATATCGCGTTTGACATCAGGCCGGGAAGATGTTGAACGACCGGGTCGGTGATGAAGAGCGTGAACAGGGCCATTGATCGTTGATCAGGCTTCTCATCTTACTGGCTTTTTGTCACCGCGCATCTAAGTGGTCTCCCGGATCGTTAGCTAAAGTAACTAATTTAGAATTTACAGCAACACCATAACTATAACAAGTCGAGTGCGCCCAAAGTCCATCGAGATGCAGGTCGAGCTAGGCAAGAAATCGTGAGCACCGGAGTTGGAAGCTACGAACGAGCTACTCTGATGCTGCTATAGTGGGCACGAGCTACAAATTGCGGTCGGGGCACTCCACCAAACTCATGAGGCGCATTGCCGAGCGCGGTGCCGAGGTCGTTGGCTATTCGAGTCAGAATCGAACGGCTTTTGAAAGAGTCGAAGGATGTCCCCATAGAGCCCGCGAGGTCCGCAACGTGGCGGGGAAGATTCCGGCGGCGGCGATAGTCGTGCCAGCCGTTACGTTGACGCTGAGCAATGCCCGGCCGGTGTCAAACCCAGTCCGTCCAGATAGTTCTCGAGGATTGGACTCGTGCCAAATGCCAGCCGCTTTTGCGCGAAGTGCTCCCCGTGCGATGCGGAGCCGGTCTTTTATTTTTTGCTGAGGTCGCAGTAACGCTTCGGGTTCCAACCAATCCTCGCTATAATGAGGATACATGCACTTATCTTCTACCCCATTTAGGGCTGTTCAGAAGGAGAGGCTTGATGGCACGCATTACATTAAGACAGTTGCTCGATCACGCCGCAGAAAAATGCTACGGAGTGCCCGCATTCAATATCAACAATATGGAACAGGCCCTCGCGATCATGCAGGCGGCCGATTCGCTCGACGCGCCCGCGATCATGCAGGCTTCTCGGGGCGCCCGAGCCTATGCCAACGACATCATGCTGAAGCACATGATGGATGCAGTCGTCGAAATCTATCCCCACATCCCGGTCTGCGTGCACCTCGATCATGGCAACGAACCGTCTAGTTGCATGACCGCCATTCAATCCGGCTTCACATCCGTCATGATGGACGGCTCGCTCAAGGCGGATGCCAAAACACCGGCCGATTGGGACTACAATGTCGGGGTCACCAAACAGGTGACGGAGATGGCTCATCTCGGCGGCGTTTCTGTGGAGGGAGAACTCGGCGTCCTAGGTTCGCTGGAGACCGGCATGAGCGAAGCCGAGGACGGCCACGGAGCCGAAGGCAAGCTCTCGCAAGATCAGCTTCTGACTAATCCGGACGAAGCCGTTAAATTCGTCCGCGAAACTAGGGTCGATGCGCTGGCGATTGCGATGGGCGCATCGCACGGCGCCTACAAGTTCAGCCGCAAGCCGGACGGCTCGGTGCTGGCGATGAACGTCATCGAGCAGATTCACGAGAAGCTGCCGAATATTCATCTGGTGATGCACGGCTCATCATCGGTCCCGGTCGAGCTGCAGGAAATCATCAACCAGTACGGCGGCCAGATGAAGCCGACATGGGGCGTGCCGGTCGAGGAAATACAGCGTGGTATCAAGAATGGTGTTCGCAAGATCAACATCGATACCGATGTCCGAATGGCGATGACCGGCCAGGTCCGGCGTGTTCTGCAGGAAGACCCCAGCGAATTCGATCCACGCAAATATCTGAAACCGGCCATGGTGGCGCTGACGAAGCTCTGCAAGGAGCGGTTCGAACAGTTCGGAACGGCGGGCAAGGCTTCGCAAATCCGGCCGCTTCCGCTTTCGGAAATGGCAAAACGTTACAACTCCGGCGCGCTAGACCCGACTTTTTCTTGATAGCGAAACTGCAGCGGACGCCGGAGCGTCCGCTGCCCTGCCCTCTATTTCATGTTCCGTCCATCCGAGCCCCGCTGCGGCAATCCCGCTGACCTCTCGCGCAAGCCTTCCATCGTCAGCGTTCCCTCGATCGCACGCGTGCTGCGCCTGAGCACGATGTCGGACAGGTGGATGACGAGTTCCTGCGTGACGGCCACACCGATGCCACCTCATTGCCGCGGTGACCCGTGAGTGCCATCATGAAAGCCATGTGTGTACGCAGTGTCGCTTGCATCCGGCCTTCGCAGTTCGAATCGACACGACGCTGGCCTCAGGCAACTGCACAAGATCATGCAGATGCTTTCCGAAGGTTCGATCACCGTCATCAGCAATGCGGAAACCGACCCGCCCTGCGCGATTGCCGCAACGCGGTCTTTGAATGCAGTGAGGATGGAGTGGACGTGTACGGTGAACCGGACCTGAGGCACAGCCGCAACAAAAGCCGGTAAATTGGTTGTCGAACTCCCGCACCAGGTTTATGTTGTTGGATCCTCGGTGTCCTCAGGGGGAGGTCGTGCGGAGATGCTAGTAAAAGATGTGATGATCACGAAGGTTGTCGGGGTATCACCGGATAACAGTGTCAGGCGAGCCGCCGAGGTCATGCTTGCCAATTGCATTAGCGGTGTTCCGGTCATCGACGATGCGGGTTGCCTCGTCGGGATCATCAGTGAGGGTGATCTGCTGCGCAGAGCGGAATTAGGGCGGGGAGCCATTGCCGAGCTCGGAACGTCGGCACTTACCGCCGAGGAGCAAGCCACGGCTTACGTTAAGAGTAACGCGTGGCGGGTTGCAGACGTCATGAGCCGCGCGCCAGTTGTCGTGGAAGAGGACGCGCCGCTTGGGCGGGTGTCCGGGTTGATGCAGAAGCATGGCATCAAGCGCATTCCCGTTATGAGAGAAGGCGTGCTGGTCGGCATCATTAGTCGTGCAGATCTTCTGAAAGTGATTGTTACAGCCGACCTAGACGAAACCGCGCGAGGTGACGAAGCCGTCCGTCGCAGCATTGCGATACGGCTCAGCGAAAATACGGGTCTTCTCGGAAAAGACGTGACCGTAGCCGTAACCGACGGTGTGGCTCACCTATGGGGAAACGTTGACACGGCAGAGTGCAAGAAGGCGGCGCGCGTTGCTGCCGAAAGTGTTCGCGGTGTGAGAGGAGTGGTTGAGCACTTCTCCGAAGATCCGAAAGGATCTGCGATCACGCCTTCGGATTAAACCTCACGTACCTTCGATTTTAGCTGTGCTTCGGATGCGTTTCGTGCGAGTATTAGAATGCTTGAATATTTGCAAACTGGGACGAAGCTGTTTTGGATAGCCGAGCGGGATAGGAAATAGAGGCTGGGCGGTAATCACGGGCGTGCCAGCGTTTCAGGCTGATGTCCAAACACGCTGCTGTGGCAAATATTCGGTCGATAACGACCGCGCTACGAATTGTGCCCTCGCCGCCAGCGTCCCATGCCGGGGCGTTCGCCCCAGTCGCTAGCAGTTAAAAGTTCGACGATTTCTCACCTTGGAAGATCTTACCGTAGCAATCTGGGCTCAGAGGAGGAGGTACCCATGGTTTCGCTCAAGACGGCACGAGATGCAAAGGTCGCTGTAAACGAGAACATGTCAACGGGCGCCCCGCTTTCGACGGAAGAATTGCAGTCAATGGACGCCTATTGGCGGGCATCGAACTACCTCTCCGTTGGCCAGATCTATCTTCTCGACAATCCACTGCTGAAAGAACCGCTAAGGCGCGAGCACATAAAGCCACGGCTGCTTGGTCACTGGGGCACGTCGCCAGGTTTGAACATGCTCTACGTTCACCTCAATCGCGTTATCAAACGCGATGATCTTGACATGATTTACGTTATTGGGCCGGGACATGGCGGACCGTCGCTGGTCGCGCACGCCTATCTCGAAGGCACCTACAGCGAAGTCTACCCCAACATTGGCCAAGACACGGAAGGCATGAGAAGGCTGTTCAAACAGTTCAGCTTCCCGGGCGGCATCCCGAGTCACGTTGCTCCGGAAACACCCGGCAGCATTCACGAGGGCGGCGAACTGGGCTATGCCCTCAGCCACGCCTACGGAGCGGCATTCGACAATCCGGATCTGATTGTCGCCTGCATTGTCGGCGACGGAGAAGCCGAGACGGGGCCGCTTGCAACAGGCTGGCAAAGCAACAAGTTCTTGAATCCTGCTCGCGATGGTTGTGTGCTTCCTATCCTGCACCTAAACGGCTACAAGATCGCCAATCCGTGCTTCCTTGCCCGCATTCCTCGCGACGAGCTGAGGAAATTTTTCGAAGGCATGGGCTACACGCCGTATTTCGTCGAGGGTGATGACCCCGCGAGCGTGCACCAGCAACTGGCGGGCGCACTTGACACCGCAATGGCTGATATCCAGGAAATCTGGGCGGATGCCCGCGACAGGGGCAACGTGAAACGTCCGATGTGGCCGATGATCGTTTTCCGCACGCCCAAGGGCTGGACCTGCCCGCCTGAGATAGACGGCAAGAAGTCGGAGGGCTATTGGCGGTCGCACCAGGTGCCGATGGGCGACATGGACAAGCCGGAACACCTCCGCATTCTCGAAGCATGGATGAAGAGCTACCGCCCCGAGGAACTGTTTGACGACGGAGGCCGGTTCAAACCGGAGCTGGCAGCGCTTGCCCCCGCAGGGCATCGTAGAATGAGCGACAATCCGCATGCCAACGGCGGCTTGCTGCTGCGGGACCTGAAGATGCCCGACTTCCAGGACTACGCGGTCTCCGTGCCGAGCCCTGGGGCAACCATCGCCGAATCGGCGCGGATGATGGGGGCGTTTCTCCGCGATATCATGAAGATGAACATGGAGAACAACAACTTCCGCCTGTTCAGCCCTGACGAAAACAACTCGAATCGCTGGCAGGATGTGCTGGAAGTCACCAACCGCTGCTACATGGCGGATATCTATCCGGAGGACGATCATCTAGCGCCGGACGGACGGGTGATGGAGGTGCTCAGCGAGCATCAATGCCAGGGCTGGCTGGAAGGCTACCTGCTAACCGGCCGGCATGGCTTCTTTTCTTGCTATGAAGCCTTCATCCACATCATCGACTCGATGTTCAACCAGCACGCCAAATGGCTGAAGGTCTGCCACGAGATCCCGTGGCGGCGGTCGATCGCCTCGCTCAACTACTTCCTGAGTTCCCACGTCTGGCGGCAGGACCACAATGGCTTCAGCCATCAGGACCCGGGGTTCATCGATCATGTGGTCAATAAGAAGGCGGATGTCGTCCGCGTGTATCTGCCCCCGGATGCGAACACCTTGCTTTCTGTAACGGACCATTGCCTGCGCAGCCGCAACTATGTCAACGTCGTCGTCGCCGGCAAGCAGCCTGCCCCGCAGTGGCTGACAATGGATCAGGCCATCAAGCATTGCAGTGAAGGCCTTGGCATTTGGGAATGGGCAAGCAACGACAAGGGCACCGAGCCTGACGTCGTAATGGCATGTTGCGGCGACGTCCCGACGCTCGAGACACTCGCAGCAGTCGATCTGATCCGGAAGCACCTGCCGGAGCTGAAGGTCCGCGTCATCAATGTGGTGAACCTGATGAAGCTGCAGCCGCCGGAAGAGCATCCGCACGGGCTGCCGGATCGCGATTTTGATGCTCTGTTCACCAAGAACAAGCCGATCATCTTCGCCTTCCACGGCTATCCGTGGCTCATCCACCGGCTCACTTACCGCCGCACCAACCATGGCAATCTGCACGTCCGCGGCTACAAGGAAGAAGGCACGACGACGACGCCGTTCGACATGGTGGTGCTGAATGAGATGGATCGCTTCCATCTGGTGGAGGACGTCATCGACCGGTTGCCGCAACTGGGCGCTCGCGCTGCCTATTTCAAACAGGCAATTCACGAGAAGCTGATCGAACACCGGCAGCACATCGAAAAATATGGCGACGACGTGCCCGGAACCTCGGGCTGGACGTGGGGACAGTCGGCTGCCTTGGGAGAGCTGCGATCGACAGAGGCAGACAACGTCTAAGCCAGGAGGGCTGGACGTGAAAGTATTCGTGATCAGGCATGGGGAGACCGAGTGGAGCTTGAGCGGGCAACACACCGGCATGACAGAAGTCCCCTTGACCGACAACGGACGACAACAAGCGGAACGGATGCGGCCGGTGTTGGCTCGGCAAACATTCGCGCTCGTTCTTGTGAGTCCGCTGCAGCGGGCACGGGAGACGTGTGACTTGGTAGGCTTCGGCGCCGAGGCCATCATCGATCCAGGCTTGATGGAGTGGAACTACGGCGAATATGAGGGCCTGATGCCCCAGCAAATTCAGGCGAAAAGACCGGGTTGGTTGATTTTCCGTGATGGATGCCCCGGAGGCGAGACGCCGAGGCAAATTGGTGCTCGAGTGGATCGAGTCGTGGCGCGCACACGGGCTGCAGACGGCGACGTTGCGTTGTTCGCGCACGGGCACGTGCTGCGCGTGCTTGCAGCGCGATGGATTGGCCTGCCACCGCGTGCCGGACAGCATTTTCTCCTGAATACCGGCACGTTGAGCGTCCTCACCTACTACCACGAGATACCCGCAGTGAGGGTCTGGAATGGACAAGTCTATGAGTAGTGTGCGGGAAAGCTGCCAGCAGTTGGTGATGGTCTTTCGAGGCGGGTGTCGTCCTTCTGAGTGGGAAAAACGTTGATGGTAAAATCAATTCACGGCCACAGCACGCCTGAGGCGGCGGCGAGACATGATAGCGTCGCGGAGCTGGCGAATCCGAGCTCCGCGGTCGCGTTGCTTTCCAACGATCGGTATAGCGTCCTGGTCACAGCCGCCGGGGCCGGTTACGGAACATGGCAAGGCCTCGACATCACCCGGTGGCGCGAGGACACCACCCGTGATTGCTGGGGCCAATTTTGTTACGTTCGGGATCTAAGCGACAACGACCTCTGGTCCATCGGAAAGCAGCCATTATTTCGGCCCGCGAATGTCTATGCGCACGCCTTTCACGGAGACAGGGCCGAATTCCGCTGCCATGCCGGCGACATGGAAATCCTCACAAAAATCTGTGTCGCACCCGATCTGGACGCGGAAGTGCGTATGCTCACAGTCTCGAACCATGGCACACGGGAGCGAACCCTCGAACTGACAAGCTATGCCGAAGTCTGCCTGAACTATCGTCGCGCGGACATGTCGCATCCGGGCTTTGCCAAGCTTTTTGTCGAAACACGATATGACGAGGCGACAGGCGCCCTATTTGCGCGTCGAAGGCCACGTGCTGCCGGGGAGAAAGCCATCTGGGCCGTTCACGTTTCTTCATCAAACCTGCCGCCTTCGCAAGCGGTCCAATATGAAACCGATCGGCTGAGATTTCTTGGTCGGGGCCGGACAACAGCCAACCCCGTCGCATTCGACGCGGGTGGATCGCTCTCCGGAACGACTGGCCCTGTCCTCGACCCGATTTTCTGTCTGCGGCGGACGGTTCGTCTGGCGCCCGGCGCCGACGCGCGCGTCGCCTTCGTCACAGGCGCTGCCGATGATCAGGCAGCCGTGCAGCTCATCGCCGAAAGATATGCCAAGTTCGACACCGTCGAGCGAGCGTTCTCCGAAGCTTCAAAGAGATACGAAAATGAGCTTCGCACTTCGACCCTGAAGTCTGACGATGTCTCGCTGTTCAATCGGCTGGCCGGGAATGTCGTATTTGCGAACCCGACCCTGCGGCAGGCGGCTGGGCCCGAGCGAGATCGATTGGATCGAACCGCTCTGTGGGCTCATGGTATCTCCGGCGACCTTCCGATCGTGCTTGTCCGAGCCAATGGCGACAGGGATGATGCCTTCGTTAGCCAAGTGACGATGGGCCACGATTTCGCCGGTCGCAGGGGCCTGAGATTCGACCTGGTGCTGCTCGACGACGGTGGCGCAGCCAGCGCTAAGCGACAGACTGAAAAGCTACAGTCAGGCCCGCAAGCCGAAATGATCGGCAAACCTGGCGGAATCTTTGTCCTTTCCGAACCCGAAACCGAAAGCGATCACGTGGGGACCATCGCCGCGGCAGCGCGCATTGTCCTGCTGGGAAGCCGCGGCACACTTGCCGATCAGCTCAACCTGCCCTCCCCCGCTCTGTCACCTCTTTCGCCGACGTTAGCCGTTCGGGTAAGCGGGCAATCTGCAGCCCCACATCCTGACCCGGTCGAGGATTTACAGCACTGGAACGAATTCGGGGGCTTCACGCCCGACGGGCGCGAGTATGTCGTGCGCGTGGATGCAGTCAAACCCCGAGCCCCCGCCTTGCCACCCGCGCCTTGGACCAATGTGATCGCAAACCCTGATTTTGGTTGTCTGACAACCGAAGCCGGTCTTGGCTACACCTGGTCAGAGAATAGCCAGATGAACCGGCTGACGCCGTGGTCGAACGATCCGGTTACGGACGCGCCGAGCGAGGTCCTCTATTTGCGGGATGAGGAAACCGGCGATGTCTGGACGCCGACGCCCCTACCGCTCGGTCCCGGTGCGGTCGTGACTGTTCGTCACGGCCAAGGTTACAGCCGGTATGCAAGTTATAGTCGTCATCTCAATCAAGAGCTGACGGTATCGGTCGCGCCGAACGATCCGGTCAAAATCATACGCCTCAGGCTTAGCAACGGGGACACCCGAGTTCGGCATGTGACCGCAACCTATTTCGCCGAGTGGGTGCTGGGGACGCAGCGCGAAGAGACGGCAACGCGGATCGTCTGCGAGCGGGATGCCAGATCTGGTGCGATCGTAGCCAATAATCTCTGGGCCGGCGACTTTGCCGGAAAGCTGGCGTTTGCAGGCGCCAGTCAGCCGGCAAGGTCGGCCACGGCCGACCGCAGAGAGTTTTTAGGCAAATACGGTTTCGTGTTTCAGCCGGCGGCCCTGGAGCGAACAGATCTGGCGGAACGTTTTGGTCCGCTTCTTGATCCCTGCGCTGCGCTGATGGTGGATATCTCCCTGCCCCCCGGGGAAAGCAGAGAGGTTGTCTTCGTCCTTGGAGAGGCTGCCGGCCTCGATGAGGTCCGTAGGCTCGTCCAGGAGCATGCCGACCTCAAGCGCGCAGCCGCGAGCCTGTCGGCTGTCTCCCGCCAGTGGGATGACATTCTGAACGCGATTCAGGTCTCGACGCCGGATGCAGGCTTGAACTTGATGATGAACCGCTGGTTGTTGTATCAGGTCTTGGCATGCCGCGTATGGGCGCGCACGTCCAACTATCAGTCTGGCGGCGCGTATGGATTCAGGGACCAACTGCAGGACGTAATGGCACTGGTCTACAGCGCGCCGACCGAGGCCCGCTCACACATCCTGCGATCGACGGCGCGCCAATTCGAGGAGGGGGACGTCCAGCACTGGTGGCACCCACCGTCTGGCATCGGCGTACGCACTCGGATAACAGACGACTTGTATTTCCTACCCCTTGTCGTTCACCACTACGTTTCCACGACAGGTGACGTTCAACTCCTTGATGAGATGGTGCCATTCATCAAGTCACCTTTGCTAAAAGACGACCAAGAGGAAGACTTCAACCAGCCAGCGACCAGCGAGCAGTCCGGCACCGTCTACGAGCATTGCGTTCGTGCGCTGGAGCATGGCTACCGTTTGGGCAGTCACGGCCTTCCCCTTATGGGAACGGGTGACTGGAACGACGGCATGAATAAGGTCGGCGCCGAAGGCAAGGGGGAGAGCGTGTGGAACGGCTGGTTTTTCCTCACGGTCCTGAATTCATTTGCCACGATATCAGCGTCACGCGGAGATGAAAGCCGTGCCGCCTGGTGCCGCGAACGAACCGAGGCCCTGCGCATTGCCCTTGAAGCCAACGCCTGGGACGGTGGCTGGTATCGCCGAGCCTATTTTGACGATGGCACGCCGCTTGGGTCGTCCCTGAACAGCGAATGCCAGATCGACGCTATCCCGCAAGCCTGGGCCGTCATTTCAGGCCAGGCCGATGCTGAACGCGCTTCGCAGGCAATGCGTGCGGTCCACGACCGGCTCGTACGCCAAGAGGACAAGCTGATCAAACTCTTCGACCCGCCTTTCGACGAAGGCGTGCTGCAGCCCGGCTACATCAAGGGCTATGTCCCCGGCATCCGTGAAAATGGCGGCCAATACACACATGCGGCGACCTGGGTCATCTGGGCGACAGCTTTGCAGGGCGACGGCGATCTCGCCTTGAAGCTTTGGAACCTGATTAATCCGATTTATCATGCGGCGACGAGAGATCAAGTCGAACGCTACAAGGTCGAACCATATGCGGTCGCCGCCGATATCTATGGCGCGCCACCGCACACGGGACGCGGTGGATGGACGTGGTACACCGGATCGGCCAGTTGGTTTTATCGTGTGGCGCTCGAGGCGATCCTTGGCTTTCGCCGGCAAGGACAGTTTCTGCAGTTCGAACCATGCGTTCCGGCAAGCTGGCCGGCCTATGAGATCATATACCGATATGGACCGGCGACCTACCGCATCCGTTTCGACAACGCGAAGGGCATCGGCCGAGGCGTGCACTCCGTCACACTGGACGGTGAGCCTGTCGCGCACGAAAGCGTCCGGCTTGCGCAGGACGCGCGCACGCATGATATCGACGTTATCATTGGTTAGCGGTCATGCCCGAAACGCTCTCCACCGACGCCGACCTCGACCGCCTGCCGACGGACCAGGACCTCGGTCGGCTGCAATTCACGACGCTGTTATACTATCTCCAATGCACGAACCCTGACAACGGCCTGGTGCGCGACAAGACAGAACCGAACGCACCGGCAAGCATCGCGGCGATCGGCATGGCGCTGGCGACCATCCCCGTGGTTGTCGAACGCGGCGTCCTCATCCGCCAATTTGCGGCAAAGATAACCCGTAGCCGGTTGAGATACCTGATCTCATGCCCGCAGGGACCTGAGCCGGATTCATGCGGCTACAAAGGCTTTTTTTATCATTTTCTGGACCTCGAAACGGGGCGTCGGGTTTGGCAATGCGAGTTGTCGACGATCGACTCGGCTTTCCTGTTCGCGGGCGCCTTGACCGTTGCCACTTATTTTGATGGCGACACGGCCGACGAGGCGGAGATCCGCCAGCTCGCGATGGCGCTTTACGAGCGTGCAGACTGGAACTGGGCGCGCGATGGCGGTGCAACTTTAACGCATGGCTGGCGTCCGGAAAGTGGCTTCATCCCCCACCGGTGGCGTGGCTATGATGAAGGCCTGCTGCTCTACATCATTGGTTTGGGATCCCCAACTCACCCGTTGCCGCCCGAATCCTATGCCGCCTACACCGAGACTTACGAATGGAGAAATATCTATGGTCGCGAGCTGCTGTATTCGGGGCCGCTGTTTACCCACCAACTGTCGCACATGTGGATCGACTTTCGAGGCATTCGCGACGCGTTCATGCGCCAGCACGACACCGACTATTTCGATAACAGCCGGCACGCGACATATGTCCAGCAAGAATACGCAATCCGCAATCCGATGAACCTTGCTGGGTATGGCAAGCATTGCTGGGGGTTCACCGCGTGCGACGGACCCGGTTGGGGTAAGCGGGCGATCGATGGGGTGGACCGGGAGTTCTTCGACTACATTGCCCGTGGGGCGCCCTTCGGGCCTGACGATGGGACTGTCGCGCCATGGGTCGTTGTCGCCTCGCTCCCGTTCGCGCCGGAGATTGTCGTGCCGACAGTGCGCAATTTTGCGCGGATGAACCTCGGCATGACCCGGCTTTACGGTTTCAAACCGTCGTTCAACCAGACCTATTCCATGGAAGCCAGTCCGACCGGATCGTGGGTAAGTCCCTATCACTTTGGCATCGACCAAGGGCCGGTGGTGCTGATGATCGAAAACTACCGGACCGGTTTGCTGTGGAACATCATGCGCCGATGCAAGCCCATCGTGACGGGATTGCGCCGAGCAGGTTTTTCGGGGGGATGGCTCTAGGCCGGATGTGTATCGTCTCGCGCGACAGAGCCGGCTGCCGCCCTCGTTTCAACGCAAAGGTTGGGGCTTCAGGTGAAAGGCGCCCGATTTCGAGGGATCGAACGTGTCGCGGTTGCGGTGAACCGCACAGTTTGGAAGCTCATTCAGCGCATCGCCGGCTATGTCGTTCACCTCGAAATCCGGCTTTCGGCTCCAAGCAATAGAAAGGCGCTCTTTTGGCTGGAGACTGGTCATCGTTGACGTGGCTGCGGGACATATCCCCCGGGGCAGCCCTATCTTACGCGCTCGGCCTTATTAGTTTGCGCCAATCGATCCCTCATGAAAAACCCCGGGAGCGGCGCGCCGGTCGATCGGTTCTCCTAATCCTCCCCCTGGCGATGATCCTGCCGGTCTGCTTTCCAATGCAGTCCTTTGCGCAGTCGCCGGTTGGAGCCGGAACGCCGGAGGTGGAGTTCGGCGCGCGGAAAATGTTCTTCATGCTTTTTCTGATGCTTGGTCCGATCAAGATCCTGGTGCCCTTCGTGGCTATCACAAGCAACTGCGACCGTCGCTTTCGACGTTCGATGGCCAGGAGAGCAATCCTCTTTTCGGCAGCCGCGCTGGCAATCGCCGGTTTGCTTGGACGTACCATGCTTGAGAATTTCGAAATCTCACTGCCTGTACTAGCGATGACCGGAGGCATCATCTTGTTTCTCGTGGCCTTGCGGACCGTCTTGCAGCAATCTGCCAGCCTGCCGGATCAGCCGACTGAGCTAGACCAACCGCCAGATCTGAGACTGGCCCTTACACCGCTAGCGTTTCCGACGATTGTCACGCCTTATGGTATCGCCGCGGTCATCGTTTTCGCAACGTTGGCGGGCGGCCGCAAAGCGGAAGGCCTCACCGTGGCTGCTATCGTATTGCTGATCCTGGCGCTGGACTGGGTGGCGATGATTTTCGCGGAGACCATTCTGAGGTGGATCGGAACTTCGCTTCAGGTATTGGCAGTGGTGCTCGGGGTAACCCAGGCAGCTCTTGGTCTGCAGGTCATCCTGCATAGCTTAAGCATGATTGCCTGGTAGAAATTTCGCTCGCGGGTGTGGTTCGTGCAAAGCCCACTGGCTGCTTTCGGGAGTGGGGCGCATCAAGCCGATAACGGCCGCTTCGCGACACACTGATTCTAGAGGGCGCCAAGCGCAACCCTGAGATTTCTTTCAGGGCGCTGTGATGAGCGCAAGCGTATGACGCGCGATCATCAGTTCCTCATCAGCACGACACCGGGATCCATCTGTCCCGGCCGGGTGCTCATCAGCAGGCCGTCGAGCGCAGTGAAGCCCATCGTCGTCTCCACGCTGCGCGCCTCCTTCAGCGCGCACATTGAGGCGCCGCTGCCGAGGTGGGGCCGGCGCTGGTTGCTCGAGAGATTTCGAGGACGTCGTGCGCCAGTGCCAGCACTATGTTCGATCGCGGGCGGAATCGCGGTTCTACGGCTCCACTCTTTTGGGCCGCCCGCGGCCGAGAGCGCCGTCAGCGCGGGCCTGCAAATAGGCGTAAATGTCATCGATATAAGGAGCGAAATTGGGATCATTGGCGAACCCTTTCATGGCCGAGCTCCCGCTCGTGCTCTGGCCATCGCGAACGACACGCCTGAACGTCTCGATATCGAGCGGCCGGTTGACGAGAGAGGATGCAAAAGTCGAGCCGACTCCATCGGGGCCGTGGCAATGATTGCAGCCGGCATGATAGCGCCGGTAACCGTTGTAGGTCCGCGCATCGGCCTTCCCATCGACCACCTTGTAGAACTTGTCGGCGGCCGCGCCGTCCTGCGAAGATCGCCCAGAAGTGACCGCGACGCCACAGGCGACGACAGCGAACAGTAGCAGGCGCGGCAATGGACGCATCTTTCTGTGCCTCGAAGGCGCTTGGCGGCGTGGGCCGCGTTGTCCGATGGCGGCTTCGTGCGTACCAATAGCAGGAAAAATCGAGCTCTGACTATGTCACAGGCCCGCTGCCGGAAAGCCGGGGCCTAGTTCCTGTGCTGTGAAAGTCACTTTCTCGCACGTAAAGTTCACCCGGCTCCCTCCCGGATCAGCCCTTCGGGATTGATCGTCCGTTGGGCGGCTCGCCCGGCATGTCCGGATGGGCCGCCCGGCTCACCGCTCTCGCCGCGAGGCTCCCGGAAGGCCAAAAGAATCAATCCTCGATTATGGCGCTGGTCGACACGTTATCGATCAGGTTTGCGGTGGGCTCCTGCACGAGAAGGACCTCCCCATTGCGCAAGATCTCGAAGTCGGCGGACGGCTGGCCGATGGCTTGAGGCACGGAGATCATTAGCCGCTGCCCCGGTCCGAGTGTGGATACGAAGCGGATCGGCTGTGCTTCTTCGCCGGACGCCATGGTCGCAACCACCCGGTAGCCGTCTTTTTCGACCGTGTAATACACGGCTCCATTGAAACGGTCGAGATGAATACTGTAGCCGTTGCCTGGCGCCAGTTCCGACGCCGCAGCGACGCCTGTCGTGGCGAGTAAGGCCATTGCAAACGCTGTAGAACTTCTGGTCATCACAATCCCTCCTCCGCGAGTGATCGCCTGCCTGGGCATCTTCTGCCCATGGTGGCAAACCCAGCCTATGCGCAGAGCAGCTCGAACACATCGGTACGGCCACCCAATTTCCCGGCGGCTGGCACCCTAAATTTCACGGTGGATCAGTTTGTCACGGCTGGCAGCGAGTCATCGCTTGACAGGAGCCATGGCTCGCCGCGCAGGCGCAGAAGGACCTCCATACGATTAGCGGCATTGAATTTGCCGAGCACGGCGGAAACCTGATGCTCGATCGTGCGCGGGGAGCGCGACAAACGCTGGGCAGCCTCCTTGTTGCTCATGCCCGCTGCGATCAAGGCGAGCACTTGTTGTTCGTGCCACGTCAAACCAAGCGGGTGACGGCGAGCCGCCCCATATGGCCCTCTGCGGCTTTTCGGCAAATGGCCTGCAACTCCCAAGCGCTGCGCCAGCTTTCGCGCCAGCGCCGCAGCGGGACGCGCCTCCAACGATTCCAACGTCGTGACGGCACGACCCAAAGCCGGCCCGGCGTCGGCTCCTCGAACCTGCATCAGGGCAAGCGCCGCTTCATAGGGAAGCCCCAGGCGATCCCACTCCCTTGCCGCCGATAGTGAATTGCCGAGGAGCTCGGCCGAACGCGCTAAAGGAAGCTGCGCCTTCGGCGCGGGCAGCGGTTTGGCCATACCGCATCTCTGCCACCACACTGCCAGTTCGCCGAAGTCCCAGGTACGGAAGTTATCGAGATCCATCTCGGCGAGTGCATTTAATTGCTCATGGCCGGCACTGACGTCTCCGTCAAGCCAGGCCGCTTCGGCCAGCGCAAGGCGGACAGGCACGATCCGTTGGAGTTCACCAGTCGCCAATCCTTCCTGGAGCGCCTGCTGGAGAAGGGTCAAGCTGCCGGGCTCGCCCAGTCGCACGCGCACCATTCCGAGCACAGTGAGCGCCGGCAGGTGCATGACCATCGGTAGGCGTACCAGGCTCATGACGCCCTGCGCAACGGTCTCAGCTTCGCGATAGCGACCCTGCTCCATGCGAAGCTGCGCCTGCCGGCCGAGCAGGTATTGCGTGGCTGAATCGAGATCGTGCCTGCTGGCGAATGCGATGCCCTCAGACAACAAGCGTTCGGCCAGGACAAAGTCCTTGGACACGACTGCGCATTCCGCGAAGTTGGTGTAGGCTCGCGCCGCATGGTCGTGAAATCCGTGCTCGAGCGCCAGCGCCAGGCTTTCCTCCAGCCGCTCGAGGCCGCCAGGACGGCCGGCGAAAAGGAGCGCGGTGCCGACATTGTTCAAAGCGTGGACGCGCGTTTCGATTTGGCCCAGTTGGTCGGCGAGTGAGATCGCCCGCAACCCCCAATCAATCGCTTCGTCGAAGCGATAATGGAGCATGTGAAGTTGAGAGCGCGTGCTGTAGGCCATCGCGAGCTCTGAGCCAGGCGACAGATTTTCCATTTCGCGCACCGCCTGGTCTGCGTAATCCTCCGCCGGCTGGCCTTCGCCGCGGCGCCAGTGCAGCCGTGACAGCTTGCACAGATTGCGACCGATCTTGTCGATGCGCCCTAGCTCGCGCCAAATCGCGATAGCACGATGGTGCGCCTCGATCACCGGTTCATAGACGTGCAGGGCCAGTCCCGCCTCGTAGGCCCAGTCTTCGTAAAGCTGGGCGGCCAGTTCCGGTGTGGCTTGCGCGACGTATTTGAGAGCTGTCGCCAAATGTGAAGCCCCCTCCCGGTGAGCGCCCAGGCGCGCCGCATGGGCCGCGGCTTGTGGCGCCAGTTCGAGAACGCGCGCCCCATCGTCGGCCCCGGCAGCGTGGTGTACACGGCGTGAAAGCAGGGCAGACGCATGGGCCGTAGGGAGTTGTGATATCGCCACTTCCACCTTTGCATGGAGCGACCTCTGAAGGTTCGGTGGCAGCCGGTCGAGCGTCGCCTGCCGAGCAAGTTCATGTCTGAACATCACGGCGCCTTGGTCGTCTTGCCGCAGCAATCCACGCGCCACGCATTTGTCCACCAGGGCTTCGGCTTCGACACCGAGCAGGCGCCGGATGAGCCACGGTTCCACGCTGCCTGGCACAATGCTGATCACCTCAAGCACCTTGCGTTCACTCGCTGTCAGTCGAGACAGGCGCGTCCAGACCGCATCGCGTATCGAATCTGGTACACGCCCTGGCTCCGCCTCGCCGCTTGCCAGAAGTTCGGTGATGAAAAAGGGATTGCCCTCCGTAACGCGATAGAGATCGGCGGCGCCGCGGCCCGCCTGCTCAGCCAACACCGTCACCGCTTCGCGAGACAGCGGCTCAAGGGCAATGCGGGTGACCGATGCGGACGGAAGATCGCCGAGAACATGCGTCAGAGGATGATCGGCGCCGATTTCATCGCTGCGCAGACTGAGCACTAGCACGGCTGGAAGCAAGGAGATGCGGCGACCGAGGTATTTTATCAGGTCGAGCGTCGCGTTGTCGGCCCAGTGGACATCCTCGAAGATGAGTACGATCGCAACACTGGCGTGCTGAAGCACATTCAACAGTGCCGGAAAGAGCCGCTCCGGCGGAGCCGCCTGATCGAGCAGTGCTGCCACATGGGGGTCAAGCAGTTGCCCAATGTCCTGCATGGGGCCGAGCGGGCACGGCGTGAAAAGCGCCTCGCACCAGCCCCATAATACCTGGCAGCCTTTGTCGGCATGCTCCGCGAACTCGCGCAGGAGAGAGGTCTTGCCGATTCCGGCTTCGCCTTCGAGCAGCACAGTGCTGCCGTGCCCGGCCGCAGCGCTCCGCATTGCACTCAGTAAAGTTTCGAGTTGACCCTCTCGATCGAGCAGCATCGCGATACCCTCTCGTCGAGAGTATAACAAAATAAGATTATTTTGGCACAATGAAGTCTGCGAGTTGAAGGCCCTATTTCGCCAATATTAGGTAGAGGTTTTAGTTGTTTCTCCGGGACGTTAAGTAATCTTTTTCCGGCTGCTCGCGCGTGATGGCCCGAAACCGGAGCGCGCGGAGAGCTGAGCAATCCAATCATCGCCGCTCGCGCACCTTAAGATTGAAGCAACGACAGTTTCAAAGTCGACGGCACGCATCAGGAGAATTTTTTGCGGATGGAGCGTTCTGATGTTGACTGGTTCAGCGGCGGAAAATCCTGTCATCTATGACGACGAGGAGGTGGTTGAATTTCTTTCTTGATTTTGTCAGGGTCAATCTCTAAAAAGGGTCATAAATGACCCTTTTTAGGAGACGCGCAGTGTCAGTAGTTAGTCTAAAGGACGCAAAGGCGTCGTTCTCTCATGTTATCGATCAAGCTGCCGCTGGCGAGTTTGTAACGATCACGCGCCACGGTCGAGCCGCCGCCGTCCTGGTCAGTGTAAGAGCCGCAGAAGCCGCAAGGAAGGCACTCCGGAAGGATCGACCTAGCCTGGTCCAGTACCTGAAGACCTTTCCGGCTGATTCCGACCTCGACGACGATGTTTTCGCTCGCAACCCCGCCCCCTCCCGCGAGGTTGATCTGTGAGCTTTCTTCTCGACACCAACGCCATTTCCATGTTCTCACCTTCCAGGGCGAGTGCATCAGACACCTTTGCCGACTGGGTCAATGAGCAAGACCAACTGGACGCGATCTATCTTTCAGCGGTGACGGTCCACGAAATTGAAAAGGGCGTTCGCCTATTGGAAGCGAAAGGTGCCAAGGCAAAAGCGGCAGGGATTCACATGTGGCTACAAGGCCTGATCGCTGGACATGGTGACCATATTTTGCCGGTCGACAACGACGTCGCTCTTGAATCTGGCAAGCTGGAAGCGAAAGCGATTACTGCCGGATATAGTCCAGGTGCGGCCGACGCAATGATTGCAGGGACGGCAAGCGTTCATAAGCTTACCGTTATCACGGCAAACCTAAAGCACTTCCGACCGTTCGGTATTGCCGTTAAGTCACCGGATCAGGTTGCTCGCTAACGGAGTCTCAAACTGCGATCAGCCAGGCCTCGGTGCACGTTCATCAATGAATGCGGTCCCGAAGATGACGAAGCGACGCTTTGCCAGATATCGCCTCAGTGAAACATTGGCCATGCTCTGATTTAAGAGACGGTAGAGGTCTTTCGCAGTCTTGCGGATTGAAAAATGCTCACAACGCCAATCGTATCGCTCAGACTCTTCTTGTGCGCTCCAATCTAAAACCGACTGCGGTCGGCGCATCAGTCGTCGATGCGAAACCCGACCTTCATGACCACCTGGTAGTGGGCCACCGCACCATCCTTGATGTGTCCGCGGATTTGATCGACCTCGAACCATTCAAGGTTTCTCATCGTCTTTGAGGCTCGGGAAATCGCCGTCTCGATCGCCTCCGTGACAGAGGTCGTCGAACTTCCGATTAGTTCGACCTTCTTGTAAACGTGGTCGTTCATGCCATCCTCCCATTTGAGTTGAAATCTCTCTGACACGGCTTCCAAGCTTGCTACCGAACACACACGATCCGGGAACCGCCGCCTTTTGTCAAACGGCCCGGGTATGAGCGCTTCCGGAAAAAGTTCGGCATGCTCATCCGGCATCTCACTGTAACCGCTGTTCCAGCCCCACGTTGTCCTCGCTGCCGTAATCTGTGATCGCCTTTCGATGGACGAGCAACGGGAGTTTCTCCATGGAGACTACATTGGGGGTTCTCACGACCAGAAAGTCTGGGCGTGAGGTTCACCGGCACTGGCCGGACGAGGTCAAGGCATAGATCGTTTCTGAGAGCTTGCGGCCTGGCGCGATGGTGAATGAGGTCGCACATGCGCATCCGCGGGATCGGCGACAAAGCCCAGCAGGCTCATATTCGAGCCATCAAGGATTTCGCCAGGTTTCTGAAGCGATCTCCGCACACCGCCACACCCGATGACCTACGCGCCTATCAGCTGCACATGACCAACGCGGGCCTTACTCCGCCCACCTTCAACGCCCGCATCGTCGCGCTGCGGTTCTTTTTCGGCATCACCTGCGCACGCGAGGAGATGAAGCGGCATATGCAGTTCCGTCGGCAACCGCAGAAGTTGCCCGTTGTCTTGAGCGTCGAGGAGGTTTCCGACCTGCTGATGGCTGCCCCGGGGCCGGGCCTGAAGTATCGCGCCGCCCTCAGCATCTCCTATGGCGCCGGACTGCGTGCCTCGGAGGTCTGCAACCTCAAGATCAGCGACATCGACAGCGACCGGATGCTGATCCATGTCGAACAGGGCAAGGGGCAGAAGGACCGCAAGGTCATGCTGTCGCCCGGGCTGCTGGAGCTCTTGCGCGACTATTGGCGCGAAGCACGGCCACAAGGCTGGCTGTTTCCCGGCAAGCCGAAGATCAACCCGATCTCGCCGCGGCAACTCAACCGCGCCTTCACGTCGGCAAAGAGTGTGGCCGGCATCGCCAAGCCCGCGACACTGCACACCCTGCGGCACAGCTTTGCCACCCACCTTTTGGAAGCGAACACGGATGTGCGGGTGATCCAGGTCCTTCTCGGACACGCCAAACTGACGACCACCGCCCGATATACCCATGTCGCCACCAAGACAATCCGCGACACGGTCAGCCCGTTCGAGATCCTAAAGAAGCTACAGGACACAACGCTGCGACGGGGTCTGGAATAGCCCCGGGCCGCGGTGCCCCGTCAGAAGCTGGAGATCGCTGACATCTTCCGTGCCTATGGCCCCGCGTGGCGGCGGGCCAATGCCGGGCATGTCAGCCTGGCCCAGCTCAAGGTCATGTCGGCGATCGAAGCCTGCCGAACCGAGGCGCTCGGCGGGCACGTGGCGGCCTGTGCCAAATGCGGCCACCATCACATCGCCTATAATTCCTGCAAAAACCGGCACTGTCCGAAGTGCCAGGGACCTGCGGCGCGGGACTGGATGGCCGCCCGCGCCGCGGACCTGCTGCCCGTGGAATATTTCCACGTGGTCTTCACCCTGCCTGCCGAGATCGCGCAGATCGCTTACTGGAATAACAAGGTCATCTATGACCTGCTGTTTCGGGCATCGGCCGAGACGCTGACCACCATCGCCGCCGATCCCCGGCACCTTGGCGCGCGCATCGGCATGACCAGCGTGCTGCACACCTGGGGATCGGCGCTGAGCCATCACCCGCATGTCCACATCATCGTGCCCGGCTGCGGATTGTCGCCGGATGGCACGCGCTGGATTGGCTGTCGCCCCGGGTTCTTTCTGCCCGTAAAGGTTCTGTCCCGTCTGTTCCGGCGGCTGTTTCTCGAAGGACTGATGGCACTCCATCAATCCGGCGATCTGTCCTTCTTTAGCGATCTGGCCGGGCTTGCACAGGCGGATGCCTTCGCTGCCTGGCTTGCCCCCTTCCGCAAATCCGACTGGGTGGTCTACGCCAAGCCCCCGTTCGGCGGTCCCGAGGCCGTGCTGGCCTATCTCAGCCGCTACACCCACCGCGTGGCGATCTCCAACAGCCGCCTGATCAGTGCGAATGCCGAGACGGTCACCTTCCGCTGGAAAGATTACCGGATCAAGAACCGTGACCGTCACAAGGTGATGCGGCTGGCCACCGACGAGTTCATCCGCCGTTTCCTGATCCACGTTCTGCCCGACGGATTCCACCGCATCCGCCATTACGGCCTCTTGGCCAGCGCCGCCCGAAAGGCCAATATCGCAAAGATCCGCAGTTTGCTCGGGGCGGAAGCCCCATCGCAGGATGACGCACCAGACGTTGAGATCATCCCGCTCACCTTGAGAGAGCCATGCCCCGACTGCGGCGGGCCAATGCGCATCATCGAGATCTTCAAACGCGGCCAGCGCCCGACAGCCCGAGCACCGCCACGAAAGGATGCCGCATGATGTCCTGCCTGCCATCTGCATTGCATCGGTTCCGGCTCGCACTCCTGTGCCGGCCCACCCCTGACTTGTGCTATTCGATGCTGATATCGAGGAACCGACCCAGATTTTGCGGCGTAGAACCCAATGCAACCGTCAGAGCGCAAACCGGCGCGCTCCAAATCAAGGCTCAGATGATTGGCCATGCCGGTCCCTCCACTGACCTCACCAGCCAAACGCACGTACTTTCCCCATAAACACCGTATTCGCCTCCCGCGGCTTCCTCCTTGGGAGGTTTTCCAACGCGGGCCGAAGTCGCGCCCAGCCTCACCTTCACACCGCGGCCCGCATCGAAAAACCTTCACCGAAGGAGACCGTCAATTCGTCGCGCGAGGACGGCAGCTTTGCGCCTAATGTCGGTCGTTTGGGCTGGCTTCAACAGATCCTGAAAGCGGACACGCCAACGATAAAGCCAAGATGCAGGAGATGCTCTCGTTGCCTGCTGCTTGTGACCGGAAGCAGCGGCATGGCGTTGAAAGCGGCCGGCTTCCCATCGGCGCGTTGCGGACGAGGGTGATGACGCTTCGCTCCACGCGTCCTAACCTTCAACCTTCTGCCAGACGGAGACATGTTTATCGCTGACCTGCGTGAACAGCTCCTTTTTCCAGCCGCCCCAACGCTCTTTGAGCCTTAAACCAGCCAGTCGCGCCATAAGGTCGAATTCAGCTGGCCAGGCATAACGAAACGGTACTGAGAATCGCTCATAGCTTCCGTCACGGAGCCAGATGTGATGGGACGAGAAATTCTGGTTCACCACGTCGTACTCGTCGACGCCCCAATGCGTTTCGCCGTGGTCGAACGCCAGGATCGTCTCGCCGACCGGCAGCCGCTGAAGCGGTGGCACGCCGACCTCAATCAGGAAGTGTCCACCAGGTTCGAGATGCGCGGCTGCGTTCCGGAAGCAGGCGAGCTGAGCGTCCTGCGATGTCAGGTTGTTTATCGTATTGAAAACCAGGTAGACGAGTGAGAACCGTCTCGCGACATCCGTCGTTACCATATCGCCGATCGCTACCGAGATCTCCGCGCCTCCTTCTTTAGCGCGAAGGCGAGACACCATCGGCCTCGAAAGCTCGATGCCCTCCACCTGCACTCCTTTCCGCGCGAGAGGAAGTGCGATACGTCCGGTTCCGATCGCGAATTCCAAGGCGCGCCCGCCTCCTGCGAGCTCGGCCAGGAGATCAACGGCCGGCTCGATCACCTCTGGCGCAGAGATGCCTTTATCATCATCGTAGGTCGCAGCGATCTTCTCGTCGAAAAGCCGGTCATCATGCATTCTGTCTGCCTCTCTGGTAACGCTTGTTTCAAGACCGACGGCGCTATCGCGTTGACCGCGGCTTCGTGGACATCGCATTAATTCGTGAGCCGTCGCGAAAGGGATCAGCGAGGGCTTCCACCCATCCGCTCGGGGCATGGGATTCCCCGCAGGCAAGCGCATCCATGGCGGCGGCCGGTGATCTGTTTCGTCGCTCGCTGGCTGCGACGGTGCCAGTCCAAGCGAACTCGCGAATATCGCGACGCGCAATACCTATGTCCGCCAGATCACGATCCGATAGTCGGTGCAGTGCGTGTTCGGTCTCGCTCCGTTGCCACCAGCCCACAATGACGGAGGCTCCGAACCTCAAAGCTGGTAGCTTCGTCAGAAGGCCGCGGGCAAGGCGCTCCGGGATTTCGGCTATTTGGAATTCCAGTGTCATGACCTTCGTCCAAGTTGTGCTGAGTTACTGCCAACCTAGTGAATTGCCGTCAGACGTGTTATCGGCAGTCTGACAAATTATGTCTCTGAGCCGCCATGATTGCCCGCGACAACCTGATCAACGTTCATTTGCCGGAAGACGGGTTCGGAGATTATCCGCATACCGCTGTCGCTCAGGGCGGAGCAGAGCCCGCCGGGCGGACCTACGCTTTTCATACGCACCACCGGGCGCAGCTTTTCCAGATCGTGCGGGGTTCGCTGAGGCTGGAGACGGAGCGGGGTTACTTCATCATCCCGCCCGAACGCGCCGTGTTCGTGCCGTCCGGGGTCCTCCACGAGGTGACCTACCTGCAGGAGACGGAGCGCAGCTATCTCTTTTTCCGCCCCGACGCGGTGGCGAGCCTGTCACCGGAAGTCTCCGTGATCGGTACGACGCGGCTCCTGCGCGAGCTAATCCTGGCGTTTCTGGAAATACCTCGCGCGGATGCGGGCAGCCTCCGCGCCGAACGACTTGTGGCAGTCATTCTCGACCAGCTCCAGACGAGTCCGGTCGCACCGTTGTCTCTCCCGTTGCCGGCATCCGAACGCCTCCGGGACATCGCCGCAGACATGCGGAATGAGCCGGGCGCAGATTGGCCCCTCGATGAGCTTGCGTCACGTGCGGCCATGTCCCCACGTAGCTTCCAGCGTCACTTCAAATCTGAGACAGGGATGAGTTTCCGCGCCTGGCGACAGCAGGCGAAACTGCTGAAATCGGTGGAGTGGCTCGCCGGTGGCCGAAGCGTCGGCGACATCGCTTTTGCACTCGGCTACTCAGGCCCCAGCGCCTTCATCGCGGTTTTTCGGGCGGCCTTCGGTGCCTCTCCCGGAAAATACTTCCAAGACACGCCTCTGGAGCTGTGATTCACCGGATGCCCGGCGCGGCTTACCGCGTAAGTCTGCCTTCTTGGCCTCGCTCTCCAGAACCTGCCAGTCTCCTTCCGGCCCCATTTTTGGTCATCGCCAACCCCTTCGACATGACCGCTTTTGGCGGATATCGTTGAAAAACTCGATGGATTAGCCGTTCATCCGGCTGTTTCGATCCTTTTACGCAGAGAGCTATTGGTTATCTGCCCTGCGCTTCTGCGCAGGGCATCGATTTATGCCACTCCTATACGGCGATGATGCCGTGCGGCGACCTTTGTGGTCTGAGTTTCGCCAGTCTCCTGAGGTTTTGGGCGGTTGCGGCAAGCAGGAATTCGTCTCGCGCGCCGCACGGACCCCGCAGCCTCAAACGCGCCATCCGGAGAATGCGTTTGAGGTGAGCAAAGAGCATTTCGACTTTCTTACGACGATGCCGAGACTGCTCATATTCAGGCGTGGCAGCAATCGCTCGGGCGACATCGCGGGCGTCCTCGTTGAGATCACGCGGCACCTTGCGAGCAACCGCATTCGGGCAGCAGCGCTGTTTGATTTCACAGCCGTCGCAGTCCTTCTTGCTGGCTCGATAGAGCCGCCTTCCGTCGCTCGTGATCCCTGATCTGGGCGTTGCATAGGTTCTGTGGAACTGCTTCAGCTCCTTACCTGCCGGGCAAATGTAGCGATCATTCTCAGCCTCCCAAGTGAAGTCCGAACGCGAGAAGGTCCCATCGGTCCGGTTCGATTTGTCGAAGACAGGAATGTGCGGCGCGATGTCCTTTTCTTTGACTAGCCAGGCAAGATTGTCAGCAGAACCGTAAGCGCTGTCGGCGGCGAGATAGTCTGGCTTTAGGCCGAAGCGGTTCTCGGTCCTATCGATCATTGTGCGTGATGCACCGACCTCTGCCTGGCGGATGGCACGTGTGGCCTCGACATCGACAATGACGCCGTGATCGGTATCGATCAGATAGTTGGTGGCGTAGGCGAAGAACGCATGCCCTTTGTGGGCACCGGTCCATTGGGCTGCCGGATCGGATGGGGAGATAAACTTCGGCGTTACGGGAGAAGCAGCACCGAAAGCGGCGTCATCGAGAACTGCCAGATATTCCTGTACCGAGCGGCCGGCGTCGTCTTTGATCTCCCATTCCGCGCCGGGTACCGAACGCTGCTTGTTGGCGTCCGCCGCGATCAGGCTGGCATCAACGGCAAAGCCTTCCGCACCCACCAGTCCCTGGGCAAGGCACCGTTCCACCACAGTCTCAAACATGTGTCGGAGGATATCACTTTGCCGGAACCGGCCGTGACGGTTCTTCGAAAAGCTGGAATGATCCGGTACCTTTCCGTCCAGGCCAAGGCGGCAAAACCACCGATATGCGAGATTGAGATGGACCTCCTCGCAAAGTCGCCGTTCCGACCGGATACCCATGCTGTAGCCGATGATCAGCATTCGCATCATCAGCTCAGGATCAACTGAGGGCCGACCAGTGTTGCTATAGAACGGCTTCAACTGTGCTCGAACGCTATCGAGATCGAGGTGACGATCGATCCCGCGCAGCAGATGGTCCGCAGGGACATGATCATCGAGGCAGAAGTCGTAAAAGAGCTGCGCCGGAACCGCCTGACATCCCATCATTCGCCTGATCCCCCTGCAAATCACTCAGAGGATTGAATCACGCGTCCCAAGCATCGGCAATGCCGAGTTTTTCAACAATATCGGCGCGAAGCGGAAGCGGCTCCTTGGCAGCTTCCGGCCCAATGGAGTCATTTGAAGCGTGGCAGGAGTTGTTTCGCGGTCACGTTGACGCGCGTCCGGGCGGAACTGAACCGGTCCTCTCTAAGCACCGTCGTCATCTCGGCTGGAGATTGCGCGCAATCTGCACCAGTGCGGCGTCGCTGGCATCTGCGCTGTCTGTTTTTCTTCCGGCATCCAGCCATGATTGGGTCATGACGCTCAGAATTTGCTCTCTGGATTGAACCACACCCGCGGCATCGAAGTCCCTGCGAATTATGGCCAACACGTCGTTGCGTTTGACGTCGAGCGTGCCCCTCGCGAGGTCATTCGAGTAGGCCGTGGCACTTTCGCCGAATAATCCCAATTTTTGCGCCGCCCACATCCCAACCAGCTTATTGCGCCGCACCATTCGCCACGTATCCATTGAGATTCTCCATTGCTCGCCTTCTGGAATTATATCAGAAACCCACTATGGATCATCGTAAATGCAACAGCCGCGGTGCTGTCACACTGCGGCCCTGGTCCACTAGCACCCAAGTGGCCTTTGGCGGTCTCGCTTTCCTTTTTCGTCCATCGGGACGCGTTAGGATGAGTCGCGAACAAGCTTGCCTATGTAGGTCTGGAGCGAGATCGATCCTCGAATTGGATCCTCGGGATATTCGGGACCATCGGCGGTGAGAGCCGTCATCCTTGCATATGAGTGAGCTGCCGCGTCGGAGAAGCCCAAACTGCGGTATGCGTCTTCCCAGTTTTCGCGCGGGATCACGTCGACGCGAACAGCCCGGCCGAGGGCGGCGGCGAAGGCTGCGGCGACATCGTTGGGGGAGTACCGTTTCGGCCCCTCGACGGGGTGTATGCCGATCTTTTCGATCGGCTCCTGCAGGAGCCGCGCCGCCACCCTTCCCAGATCCTCCGGCGCGACCATCGGGAGCGTGAGGTCGGCAGGGAGCATGGTCGATAGCACGCCGTCCTTCGTGACGGGCCCCACCATCGTATCCCAGTTACTGTAGTAGTAGGCTGCGCGGACGACACTGGCAGGAATCGGCTGGTTCCTCAGGCCCACTTCCAGTTCGTAAAGGATGTTGAGATCGCCGCATTCCTCGCCCGGCTGCGCGCCCATGGTTGATTCCGCCACCACCTTGTCCAGCCCGGATCCTTCGATCGCCTCGAGCAGGCAGCGCACGGTCTCGCGTTCCTCCCGATCCGTATCGCTCGAGATGTCAGCGTTCGGGTTCAGTAGGAAGGCCCGCTTCCCACTACGGAATACCTCACGCAGCGACGTCACGTCGTGGACGTCTGCGACGGCGACCTCCGCGCCCCGCTGTCGCCATGCACCGGCCTTCTCAGAGTTTCGCGTGACGACCGTGACGGCTTCGCCTTCGTCGAGCAACGTCTGCGCGACGGCGGAGCCGACGTGGCCCGTCCCGCCAACAACGATGTACATTTGCCATGTCTCCAGCAGTGATGTGGCGCATAACCCCTCGCCCCTTTCAAAGGTTCCCTTTTCGTTGCGGACGCAGTTCACCGACGCGGAGCGCTTCTTCGCCTGGATCAGACGAACCGCCGGCTCAGGAAAGACCCGGAAGCGACCATCAACTCCGCCAAGGCCTTCCTTTACGCCGCATCCATCATGGACCCTCCTCAGACGCACTTGCCCGCGCTTCATGAATTGTCGGACAGACCCTAAGGATCGCTACAAGATCAAATTGCGAGGCAGTGGCTATCGGCTCGTGTATGAGGTGCGAGGCGCAGATATTGTCGTGCTTGTGATCGCGACTGGCAAGCGCGAGCACTATGACGTTTACAAAACCGTCGATCGCAGATGAACTTCCGCCGTTAGACCGGGTGGCCCGACAGGTCAGTATCTTTTGATCGCGTCAGCGTGGACAGACGGAATTTAGTGGCGTTGCATATAGATCAGGCCGCCCAGGATAACGATCCCGACCAGTGGCAGGGCAATGTAGATGATGTTGAACAGGTTACTTTGGTCGACCACTATCATCTCCTTTGAGCTTCAAAATGCAGCCTTCGCCACAGATATGGGCCAGAATCGCGGCAAATCAGATAGCCAAGGAAACCGAAGCCGGTCGCGATGGACACAACGTCGCGATGTGCCAAGAGTGCCACAACCGGCGAAAGAGCCCTGCGGACAAGATATCGGGAAGCCGGCGTCGGAATTTTTGCGCTCCGTGTCGATGATCTCGACAAACTCAGCTGCTGCTTCGCGATCCGAGCGCCCTCGGTTTGCGCCAGACGCTTCGAGATGTTGTCAGGATCGCGCACATCGTCGCGATAGCCGCCGACATCCTCGACCCTGCCTTCAAACACCACCCTGGGATTCTGTTTCCTAATCGCAATTTGTTTCAAGACCCGCGGTGCTCCATGACGGAACGGCCAGAGCCTCTCTCCGACCACCTCAACCATCACGAGGTTACGTCCTCCTCTGCCTCTCAGTTCTGCGGCCCCCACAAGCTGACCATTTCTGGCCGGCTTTCACAACGGCGACACCGATCCCGGGTGCTTGCGCGTCCCGGTAATAGACCTCGCTCACCCGAAACCGTCCATCGATGCGTTTGCACTGGACGATGACGTCGATGGCAATCATCAACAGCGCACGGATATCATGCCTGTCGAGATCCCTGCCGCCTTCCGATTCCTTGACCAGCAATGTCAGCTGTTCGAAGGCGAGCTGCGCGGAGCCGGCATGCACTGTCGTGATCGAACCTGGGTGCCCCGAATTGACATTGCGGATGTAATAGAATGCCGTTCCGTCCCGCAGTTCCTGCAGCAGAATTCGATCGGGCCGCATGCGCAGGCTAGATTCCAGCAGGTCCCTGGCGCCGATCTTCGCCAGGCCCTGACCTCCTTTGGAATAAAAGAGACGAACGTGGTTCGATTGCGGGATGACCAGCTCGGGCGTGTCCTCGATCGAAATGATCCGCTCGCTTGACGGAATATGACGGATCAGCGCTTTCGACAAGGTCGTTTTGCCAGAGCCCGTTGCGCCGGAAATGATGATGTTTTTTCTCGCCTGGACGGCTTCGCGCAGAAACGCATTGTAGGCCCTGTTCCTGTAGTACCCCAAAAGCTTGCCGTCCGATGCGTTGCCGTCTGTTTCGGTTTTCAAGCCATCATCGAACAGGCCGCCGTCATCGAGATCGTCGAGGCTTAGCGAAACGGACGACGGCTTCCGGATCGTAACGCTGACCGTTCCCTTCGTCGTTGCCGGTGGGATCACGATCTGGATCCGCTCATCGTCCGGCAGAGTGGCCGACAGGATCGGCCGTGTTTCATCGATCGCTTGACTGGAATAGCTTGCGACAGCGCGGGCAAGACGCATCAGCTTGTCGAACGATAGATCCGGCAGATCGTGGGTCTGCCATCCGGCCCTCCCCTCGGTCACCACCTGACCCGGCCAGTTGACGATGATCTCGTAAAGCGACATGTCGCGCAGAAAGGCGGAGATTGGCGCAAGAAGTTCGCGCACGACACCGCAATCTTCTCCTTCGGTCATCGGCGTACCTATTTGGTGACCAGAGTGGAAGGCGGGCTGAAATCCCCGAGAACGGCGCGGTCATAGGTCCTGTTGCGAGGCTCCGTCACGCGAAGCCGGTAAACGCCAGAGAAATCAAGATCCCGCGCTACGAAGATTGAGACGAGGTCGCCCTGGTGTTTCAGAAGCGTCGGCGGGATATTGATCGACTGTTCCACCGCGATCGCCGCGGCTTGCTGGCCGGCGCTCGTGGTATCCTGCGCCTCGACATCGCCTTCCTGCAGCCGGCTGCTCGCGTAGGAGGTCGCATCGCCGACGATCGACAACAGGATCGCGCTACCGAAACGCTCCCACCAGTGGGTGTCGACATAGCCGTCCATGCCGGCACGTCCAAGAGTATCGGTCGCAGGCGACGCGAGCGTGATGATCACGCCCTTCGGCGTCTTGGCACGGTTCCACAGAACAAACAGGCGTTTTTGACCGCGGCGAAGACCGCCGCGATATTCGCCAACGATCTGGGTACCCTTCTCCATCAGCACGACGCGGCCATTGTCCGACAGCACATCGCGGTTGATGACGCAGCTTGCAAAGCCCGGCTGGTCCGAGGAAAGCGCTGTTTCGAGCACGCAAGGGATGGACGTTCCCATGGCGACGATGAAATCGCGATTTCCAAGCATGCCGGCGCGCGAGCCCTGCAATTGCGTCGGCGTCAGCATCCTGTTGAACCGCTGATCTTCGTTTTCTGCCTCAGAGCCGAGAGTGCCTGGACTGACGTCGAACGGAAAGTCGTTCGATGGAGCATCCGAACTCTGGTTCTGCCGCTCGGCAGCCGGCCCCTTTTCGCCGCCATAAGCGATCACCGGCGCGCGGCGGGCAGCGTCCAGGAGCTTATCCTCCTCAGCCGGCGCCTCCTCGGCCACCACAGGCGTTGGCAGTTGCACTTCCGTCGGCATCACGACTGGCTGAACCGGTTCCCTGGCGCGCTCGAAATCCGAGGTCTGGCGGATGACGACGCGCTCGGGTTGGGTTCCTTCTGACGGCTTGTTCTGACCGCGCATCGACCAGAGCGCAAAAGCGACGAAGGCAACGATCGCAACGGCAACCGCGCCGCGTTTCAGGATCGGGCTGTTGTCGAGGCGCCGCCGACCGGTCGACGTTTCCGCGCGCTCTCCAGGGATCGGTGTGTTGTCTTCCGCAGCCATGACACTTTCCTATTGCGCGATAGCGGGTTGCGCCTTGACGACACGCTCGACGGACGGTGACGTCGTGTTGGTCTCGGGGTTGATGCCGACGCGGTCGTAGGCCTCGTTGAACACGCACAGCACATCCCCTCCCCGGCGCAGGATGAACTTGCGGCTGATGGCGTGAACCAGCACCAGATTGCCGTCGACGGATTTTGGAACCAGGCCCTCGGTGCCGTCGGAGTTTTCCATGTAGATCGCCGGCATTTCCTGATTGCCGGTAAAAGCGAAAGTGGTGACTTTGCCGTTGTCATAGACGGCCTGCGGTTCGAGTGACACGGAACCTTGCGCCGAATAGCGCCAGTTTCGCGGCCCATAGACCTCGTGGAGCGCGAGCACCCGGTCCGCCCGACCGGCCTCAGCAGCCTGGGCACGGGCGGCGGCCTTCTGACGGCGCCGTTCCGCCTCATCGGCCGGGTAGCGGTACTTCACGTAAAAATAGGTGTTCTGTCCGGCTTCGACCGTTCCGTCCCGCACCGTCAGTTCCATCTGATAGCTGCGGGTGGATCCGTCGCGCCTTGCCGTCACAACCGAGATATTGGTCACCGGCTGATGTTCCCGCGGCTTCAGGAACAGGATGTTGCCGGCCGGCGCCACCTCCCATGCAACGCTGTTGCCAAGGGCGACATGGGCAATCTCCTCGTCGGCGGCAAACTCGATCTGCACCGACGACCGCAACGTCCCGACGATCCGTGTGATGTTGTAGGGCTGATAATCGACGAAGCGGATACGGCTGTCCTTTGATGCGCTGCGGGGAATTTCCAGGGCAACCGCCGTCGATGAAAGACAAAAGCTGAAAACAGAGGCGATCAGTAATATCTGTTTCAATCGACGGCCTCCGGATCGGCACGATATTCGCTGACGGCAAAGCCCAGGGGATTGACCAGCCGGTCGGTGGAGGACATCGGCGCGTTGACATAGGAAAAGGTGAGCGTTGCGACCCAGTGCGTGGTGCTTACGTCGTCTCCGCGGGTGTTCGTGCGCATGTAGCGCACGGAGGCCACGTTTGCATTGATCAGGGAGATGGAAACAATGCTGATGCGCGCCGTCGCGCTGCGGCCGTAGATATTCTGCGGAGATTGCGGATTGCTGCCTCGGTAGACAGTCGCAAAACGCGTCTGCTCCGGCTGCGTGGAGAGCAAGGCAACGATCCGGAAATTCTCCTCGGCCTCGCTCCAGACATAGCCTTCTCTCGCGCGCACATACTTGGCGGCGAAATATTTGGTGACGGCCTCATCATAGCTCCCGGCAGCCGACGTCAATGCGGAGACGACGTCGACGATGCCGGTGGAGTTGTCGACGCGGACCACGAAGGGCTCGACCGTTTTCAACGGGGTGAGCCCGGCAATTGCAAAGACCGAGACGACGGCCGCGATGCCGGCACAACCAGCGACGAACCAGGCGATGCGGGCGGAACGCTCTACCTGGATCAGCCGATCCTGATCGAACCGGCGCGCCTTGTCGAAGTAGCTTTTCAGATTATCGGGCGTCACCATGTCACTTGCCCTTGCACGGACGGTAAGAACTCGCGATATCGAAATGGGCAAGGGCGGCTGGCGTGGCCGGGGCCGGTTGCTGCGCGTAGGAGGCGGCATGGCTTGCCGGGGCGAACTGATCCTGCTTCAGCTTGCCATCGTCCTCCCGTTGCCACATCGCCCGGTTCAGCGGCCGGCGTAAGTAGCCGTCACATTTGGGAAGCGGGTGTGTCATCGAGCTGCAGGCGGGAAGTGCCACGGTGATCAGAAACCATGAAACGACGCGAAGCATGCGCAAACAACCTGTCCATTTCTCGAGGAGAGTGGCCATCATTTTTCCCCTCCCGATCTGAGACGGCGCGAAACCGGGCGGGCCACCCGACCGACCGCTCTTGCCGAACGCGAGGCTGCCCAGGCAATCGTGCTTTCGTGAGCGTCGCGAGCAGCGCCGTAGCCGTAGGTCAAGGTTGCTCCGCCTGCCGCGAGTGCCGACGCAATAGCGGGCAACTGATAGAAGACGTAAAGTGCTGCAAGGCAGATGGCGCAGAGCGCGATCGGACGCATCAGGACGTCGGAATAGCTTTCGATCGCCGTGAAGGTCGTGTCGACGCAGGTGATCAACAACGAACCGATCGCAACGACCAGGACCTGGAGGATGACGAAATTGGCGAGCTGCGCAATCCAAGACTCGGTGAAGCGGCGAGTGGGCTGGAACATTGCAAGCGCAATGAAGATCGGGCCGATCGCAAGCACGATGGCAAGGGCCAGCCGCGCGTAAAGCGAAACGATGTAACCGATCGCCGCGACAATAAAGCTCGCGCCAATGACCATCATCCCGCCGATGCCGGTGACAATGTCGACCGGCCAGGACGCACGGGCCCAGACTTCCTGGGCGCCCTTCTGACCCTTGTCGAGCAGGCTGTCGAAGGTAGAGGCGCTGGGCGCCGCGCCCGAGTTCAGCGCCTCGGAAATCTCTTTGGGCAGCGTCTCGAAGAACAGACCAGTGACATAGGTCTGGTACTCGCTGGCATTCCTTACCAGCATGACGATGATTGCAAGCTTCATTGCCCGAAACGCAAACTCAAGGATGGGCTCCTGGACGGAACCGCGCAGCACAAGGTAGCCGTAAAGCACGACGTAGAGCGTCAGCGCCACGGTGAGCGGGCCACTCACCCAGGTGGCGATGTTTGCGGTGCCCGACGAGAGGAACGTCTCCAGGGGCGACTTGAACTGCCCGTCGACGAAACTGAAGACCTGATACATCTCTTAGCCTCCTGGTGACTGAGGATCCGCAGAAGCTGCAGTCTTGCCGCCTCTGTAGTTTTGGGAAGTGTCAGCATGTCTGACCGGATTGTTGCAGCACCCGGCCATGACGTTGGCGAGCAAGGCCTCATCACCCGCATCCGTCTGGCCGGAGCAAACCGGCTGGGCGGACGCGATCACGGCAGGAAGGGCATGTTTCATTTGAGCGCCGCTCCCATAGCGTCCATGCGCTTGCGCCAATCCTCCGCCTTTCGCTGGTCATCGACCTGCACCTGCGCCTGCTGGATCATCTGCAAACTCTGCATGCGCAGCACGTCGGTTTGAAGAAACGCTGTTTCGGCCTGCAGCCGTGCCTGAAGATCGGCGACGTCCTTGGCATCGGCGGCGCTGGATATCTGCTGGCGCAGCTGATCGATGCCCTCGATGCGCGTGGTGGCTGCATCATAGATCTGTTGGCCAAGGCTCATCTGCCCTGCATACTGTTTCTGGACGCGCGACAATTCCTGGGCGTAGAAATCATTGGCGTCGGTGCGATAGGTCGAGTTGCTCTTGAGGAATTTCGAAGCCGAATCGCCGAAGACATCGGTGCCCGACCCCTTGAACAGGCCTTCGACGGCATTGAAGTCGCGTGGCAGCGCCTTGCGGATCGAAGGGTCGTTCAGCAGGCTTGCGACATCTGCCATGTTGGTGATCTTGTTCAACGACCCATAAAGCTGCCGAGCTTGCTGGAGCTGCTGGTTCAGCGTGTCGAGCTGAGACTTCAGCTGTGTGATGCTCTCGATCTGCTTTACGATCGCCGTCCGGTCGATGACCGGAATGCCCTGTGCGGATGCCATTGCCGCCGACAGCAAGGCAGCTGCCGCCATAAGAGCGAATGTTACCCTTTTCCTTCGCATCATCCCGTTCTCCTTCTTTGCCGGAATTCCGCCAGCCAGTCCTCTCGCAGATCACCGACCTCCGCCCTGATCGCCTCGGCGAGTTCCACGTTGGCGGTGCGGCCCGACAGTATGTCGAGCTCGTCATCGAAGCCTTTGAGGTTCAGTTCAGCGACAACGCTGTTGTGTCCCTGCTTGACGATGAAGCGACGGCTTTCGGCCGACAGTTCGCGGGTAACAAGCTCGAACTCCCGTTCGGTGAGTTTGAAACCATCGACGTAGTCGGCACGATCGCCACGCGGATTGGGAAGGAAGATCTGCGTCGGGCACTGCTCGATGATCGTGTGGGCGATCGGTGAGACAATGGCATCGCGCGGGCTTTGGGTCGCAAACAGCATGAGCCCGTTCTGTTTGCGGATCGTCTTGAGCTTGTTTTCGGCGAGGTCGCGAAATCCTTCGTCCTGCAAGGCCTTCCAGAATTCATCGATCACGATGATGATGCGGCGCCCGTCGATCAGCTGCTCGATGCGGAAGAAGAGATAGGCCATCAACGGGGTACGGATTTCCTCGTTGTCGAGGAAATCTGTCATGTCGTATCCGACGAATTTGGCGCCGATCCCGATCTCGTCGGCCTCGTTGTCGAATACCCAGCCAAGCGGCCCTCCCCTTTCCCACCGCCGTAACCGCGAGGCGATACCCTCTGGGTCGGTGTTGTTGAGGAAAGTGCGCAAGGCGCCGATGGACCGCCGTTCGACCGGCAGGTCCGCCAGGCCGTCGACGGCCAAGGCGATGTCGCGCAGCTCCGTGACCGTCAGTTCACGTTTCGCCGATCCGGCGAGCTTGCCGATCCATCGTGTGAGAAACGCCTTGTTTTCCGCAGTCAACTCAAGTGCTTTCAGCGGCGCGCAGCCGGTGGCCACGCCATTCCTCACCGGCAGGTAAGCGCCACCCGCCGCGCGGACGAAAAGGTCCGACCCACGATCCTTGTCGAAAAAGACCATATGCGGATCGTGCTTTTCGAGTTGGGAAAGCATGAAGTTCAAAAGGACGGTCTTGCCGGCACCCGAGGGACCGCAGATGAATGTGTTGCCAAGGTCGCGGTGGTGGAAGTTGAAGTAGAAGGGCGAGCCGGACGCAGTCTTCAAAAGGGCAACGGCTGGTCCCCATTCATTTCCGTCCTTCTGCCCGGTTGGATAGGAATGGAAAGGCGAAAGTGCTGCAAAATTCCGGGATGTGATGGCGCCAGAGCGCGCGCGGTAGCGAAAGTTGCCAGGCAGTTGTGCCCACCAGGCCGCTTCAAGCCCGAGATCCTCGCGCGCGACGACCGCGCCGCCATTGGTAAGGTGCGAGCGGGCCTCCGCCAGACTGTCAGTGAGCGCTTTGACTGAGGAAGCGAAGACTGAAAGCGTGAGGTGATGCTCGCCAAGTACGAAGCGGTTGGATTCGAGATCGTCCATCGCGGCGTCGAGTTCTTCGACCTGGGACGCCGCCTTGTCGCCGGCGCTGACCATCTGGTTCTGCTTGCGCCCCATGATGCTGCGCGCATCCGCTTTCGAGGTGAAGGCGAAGGATTGTGCGAGGATGAGCTCGAAGGGGGCCGTCAGGATGCCGTCGAGCATGCCGCTGCGGGTCGCTGCCGGATATTCCTTGAACCCGAACATCCCGGCATAACGGCTTTCGGCCTCGTGACGGATCTCGATGGTCTCGCGGCCGAAAATCACCCGATCCGAATAGATCGCCGATGAAATCCTTCCTTCAGTCAACGCAATGGGCTCGCGCCGGCCACCCACGATTTGATGAAGGACTTCGCTCGGCTCGGAAAACAGGATGCCGTCCTGCTCGTAAAGGGAGAGCACCCGAGGCTCGAAGCGTTTCAGGCCCGCGGTGATGTCGGATAGCTTGCTGCGCAGGTGCTTCAGCGCAGTTTCGTCGAGCTCGACATCGCTCCGGCGCGCCCTGCGCAGCCGGGAAAGAAGGTTCACGGCCCTTTCGGCGGGATCGCGTGCGGGATGCCAGACCAGTGAAAGAAAGAGATCGTTGCGAAACAGATCCTCACCGATCATGCGCGCGCGATATCTCGAATTCAGCGCATCGGAGAAAGGATTGGCAAATTGTCCTTCCGGATAGCCGTTGTCGCGACGGCGAATGACATGCGTCCAAAGTGCGAGGCGCTCATCGGCGATATTCCGGTAGAGCGTGTTGAGGTTACGGTGCAGGCTGTTGAGGTCGAAGACGTCCGCTGTTTCAAAGGAGACGCCTTCGAGCGCGATCATCACCATCAGCGCTCTGGTACCGAGCCCGATCGTCGTCTCGTCGATATGGCGCACATAAGGAATAAAGGTCTCCGGCCCGAGTTCGCGGGATCGAAGCGTTGCGTTCCTAGGCAAGGCTAAGGTCCCTTTCGTCATAGTGTCTGGTGAGTTTGAGCGGCGAGAGCGTAGCCCCGCCCCAATAGGAGGTGTTGCGCGATCGACCACGGGTCTCCATCCAAGAAACCAGGATCCGGAACATGTTATGGTCGTGCTTGACGAGCGTTCGGAACAAGAAATGGAAGACGACGCCGACAAGCGCATAGGCAATCGATCCCGCCGTGATGTAGAGGATCGTCGTCAGCATGATGTTCAAACCCATCGCCTCCATCGTCACACCGGCAATCATCGCCGGCCGGGTGCAGGCGAGGAACAGGGTATCTTCTTCGATGTCGGGAGCTGTCGCCATGCCGTTCAGCTCCCGACAATGGTGTTCACCAGTTCTGTGGCGCCGAAGATCCCCCCGATGCCGATGATCCAGTAGCCGGCACGGCGCAGATCCATGTAGCCGAACATCCAGGCGATGCAGATGATGATCACGGCAATGACCGCAAGCAGGCGGGCGATGTTGCCGGTCAGCATATCGACGATATTCTGCAGGACGGTTTCGATGCCTGCGGCCTGGGCGAAGGCCGGTTCGACCATGCAGGCGACGATGGACGCGGCCATCAAGGCAGAGGCAGCGACAGGGCGAAGACTGGATTTTGAAGTCATTCACTTTCCTCCGATCGATCATTCTGAAACACGAGAACCGAGGATCGCCGCCGGGAATTGAAGACGTCCCATGAGGCGGTCTCTTCGACTTGGGGACGGCGTTTTCTCACCGCTGACACGTCCTGAATGTCCGCGGGCTTCTCGAAGCGAGCTTCCATGCGCGGCTCGCCAACGGAAAGCGATGCCAGTTTGGGGGACAGCCGGACCATTTCCTGGCGGACCTGCTCGTCATATCGGACCAGTTTGCCCAGCGACGGATCGTCTCGACCGTAGTGAGACTGTAGCATGATGTTTTCCGCTTGCGCTTCATCGACGCCTGCGCGCAAGGCAAGGCGATAATACCCATCGAGAAGAGTGGCGGTGGCCTTGAGGTTCAGGCAGGGATCGAACGCATCCGATATGGAAAGCTTCAGCTTGTGCAGTCCCTCCAAGCCAAGACCGCCAAGCCCGATCTGGATGTCCTGGTGAGCCGCCACGAGGGAAGTGGCGAGCTCAATTGCCTCCGCCTTCGATGCCGGTCGATCCGAAAGCGGTGGGCCACTGTTGATGCGGATGGCATAGGGATGAAAACTGCTCTCCAGGCTAACAACTGCAGCAATCGTCTCGATCGCAATGTTGGGAGCGCATGCCTGCGCAAGATCGACGAAGGCGACTGGCATTGCTTAGTACCACACCCTTTGGTTTCCGATCCCATCAATAGTCACGTCGACGTAGTGCGGCTTCGCGCGCATATGCGGTTGCATTGTCACGTAGCGCTGGCACTGTCGCTGGCCGTCATTCCAGTGCCAGGCGGATGAATGAACTCCGCGCTCGCTGTCTGAGTAGCATTCGTTGTTTGAGACAGTCTGCGGTGTGGTCGAGATGCAGCTTACCTGCCGCCCGCGGTCACTGTATCGCGTCGTTAAGCGGTAGCCTTTGTCGCAATAGTAAGGGGCGTATCCGGGCGCAGATGCCGTAAAACCATTGCCGTTGCAGCTCGGGAATGCGTGCCCCTTTGCAAGTTCTCGCCACAGTTTCTCAATCGGCGGGCGGCATTCGGTAAATTGCGTTGCGCCGCCGGGATTGGAAAGGCATAGGATAACCTGGCATCCCCAATCATCTGCCCGCGCATGACTCCCTGAAATGAGATATGATGGCGAGGCATTGAGAAGAGCCACGAACGTCCTGATCAGAAGGTTTTTCATGAGCCGTCCCTCCGCAATCAACACGCCAACGATGCCCGCCGGCGCCTGTGTCGTCTGGAATTTTATACAGCCTTATATTATGCAGTTAAAGAAATGACAAGAGCACTCAACGTTCAATGGCACAACCTTGCCTTTTCAGCCTTCATCTTTCATGAGATTTTTGACAATCCGCTGGAAGATGAAACGCCTCAGTCGCGGTTGAAGCAGATCGGCATGATGAGTGTCCTCTACATCATGCACCAGGGGCACCAGCCGCTAACGCTTTCAAATATCGTCGAAAATACGGGTTTGACGCGCACAGGCGTAACCGAAACGGTAGACCCGTTGGTTGGGCGCGGCCTCCTGACGGAGAGCTTCGTGAAGAACTCGATGGGGCGCGGCAAGGCGAGACGGTTTGAGATCGCTCCGGAGATCCTGGAGAAGATTCGCAGCTTCCAGGGGAGTTAAGACCCCGCCCGGGTGGCATCGTTGGCGAGTTTTAGCGCCTTAATTAAGAGCAACTGCTTCGCCTTTGTCACCTGAGCCAGATAGTCGGCGCGGGGATTGTCGGGCTTCTCGCTGGCGTGACGTCTTAAGGCCTCGTTGTCCATCTCTATGCCGAGCTGCGCTCACCGATCCTACGCCTTCGCCATCGCCGTGATCTTCGCGGATTCCGCCGCCATTGCAGGTTATACCCTTGTGCATGGCAAGCCGTTCCTTCTGAAATCTGGCGGCAAATCTTCTGCATTTGCGGGTTGCGCATTCGTCGGGCTTTCGGCGCTGGCAAGGCTGGCCGATCCATCGGTGCTCAACGTGGGTTAACGGATGAAGATCACACCCAGTTTTCCGCCCGGACGCCCGGCATTCGGGCGAACTCCCGCATGTTGTTGGTGACGACGATCAATCCTTCGCTGCGGGCATGGCCGCCAATCTGCATGTCATGGGGACCGCAAGGCGTTCCGGCTCGCTCAAGCTCGGTCCGGACCTGCCCGTAGTGCGCCGCCGCCTTGTCTGCGAAAGGCAGCACCTCCAGCCGCACCACGAATCGCTCGACCGCAATCAGGTTCTCGATGCGGCGAGCCGATTTTTCCGCCCCGTAATAGAGTTCTCCAAGCGTGATGCTGGATATACAGAGCTGTTCGGCCAGCGTGTTGAATTTCTCACGCAGTTCCAGTGGATAGTTCTTCATCACGTAGATGCAGATATTCGTATCGAGCATGTAGGTGAGCATCAGAACGACTCGCGTTCTTCCGCTGCCGGTTGCTCACGTTCGCTCAGGAAATCCTCGCTGACGCGCGGCCCGCTCAGAAACAGATCGTCCCACCGCTTGCCTTGGGGCACGATTACCCGGCTGCGGCCGATCTTGAGAATATCGACCAGATGCACGTTTTCAGGAAAGGCGACGGCTTTGGGAAGTCGGACCGCCTGGCTGCGATTACTGATGAAAACCGTGGAGCTGGTCATCGTGCATCTCCTGCATATCCAATTGGGATATACATAACTTTGCAACCTCCGAATTACAAGGGCAACTTTACGGAAAGCCCATGTTCGGCCTCGGCATCAGTTCGGCGCACCTGCCCCGAAAAGAGAGCTGGCGACAAATTCAAGATGGCCATCCACGATTTCGAGAGCGATCAGACCTATACCGAGAAGCCTGGGCGCATTCACGGTGAACATAACCTTTGCCGAGGTAAAGGCGAGCAATTTACGACGCCCGATGCTTACGGCAGGTCGCGCGCCGCATGAAGTATTCTGCGGTCTGGATCGCTCCCTCGCCTTCCTCGATGAGGAGGACGACAAAGCCAACCCCTTCGGCGCGAAGGACATCGGTGAGCTGGGTGACTGCGGATCGAGCGCGGCGGTCGCGAACGCCGTGTATAATGCGACAGGCATCCCGGGTTCGCAGTTTCCCAATTACTCTCTACAAGCTGCTGCCGAGCCTACCACTGATGTAGCGGCAGAAGGCATGATGCCACGCTGAAGGAAATGTGGGTGGATGCGGGAGTAGCGTCGAACATTCTACGACTAATCGGTCGTCGACTTTGCGCCCCTGCTCGCGATCGGTTAGATCGGCTCTGCGGGCATTTCATGGGATCAACGCTCCAAATTGATCTTGTCATATGTCCAGATTTGGGCTATGTCTAATTCAAGACTGGAGGCTATTATGCCGCACGCGCAAAGCACAAAGCGACAGGACAGGCATGAGCCGCACCGCCTGGAAACCGACCGGTTTGCTCCAGCAACCCGCAAAAGGTTGAGCGCCCCGGCTCTGCGAACCTTTCTGGCGATCGCCGATCTTTGGGGTCTGAACGAAGAGCAGCGCTTGCTTGTGCTAGGTTACCCATCCCGGTCCACTTATCACAACTGGGCCAAGCAAGCGCGCGAACATGGTGCCTTCACGCTGGACGTCGACACACTCATTCGAATCTCGGCCGTGCTCGGTATTCATCAGGCGCTTGGGATCCTGTTTCCCGATGAACGCCTCGGCGTTGCGTGGCTGCGAACGCCGCATGAAGCGCTTGTTTTCGGCGGCCATCCCCCGCTCGACGTCCTGACAAGCGGAACGCAGGACGGACTGATGACAGTTCGTCGATTTCTCGATGCGGCAAGGGGTGGCATCTACATGCATCCGAACATCCTGGACGAAACGTTCACACCTTACGAAGACGGGGACATAGTCTTCCGGTGACTGATCGTTTTGCTCAGGCGCCGCGTCCTTCGTACCGGCTGATCCCATCACAATTTCCGCCAATCGGGCTTTTTGATACGGTTTCGACGCCGGCCGACCTCGAAGCGGTGATGGAGCTTACCGGCTGGACCAATGACCGTCTGGTTGCCGACCGCATCCAACGACTTCCCCAGGGCGAATGGGTCTACGGCATTCCCAATTCCAGTATTGTGATGGGGGCATTTCTCCATGTTGCGCCGGGAGGAATGCGGTTTAACGGCCCCGATCTCGGCGCATGGTATGCCGCCGACGATATCCGCACGGCCGCAGCCGAGGTCGGCCATCATCTTCGGCGCGAAGCTGTTGCGCGCAGTGTGGCGACGATGACGCGCACCTATCGAAGCTACATGGCCATCCTGCTTGGAGATTACCTCGACATTCGTGGAGAGCAGATGCTGCGTCCCGAGATCTATGACGGCACCAGCTATGCCGCGTCGCAAGTGTTTGGTGAGCAAGTGCGGTCGAACGGCGCGGCCGGCATCCTCTATGACAGCCTGCGGCGCAGTGCCGGCGTGAACATTGTCGCACACCGGCCGCGGAACATTCGCAACGTTGTGCAGGCAGATCACTTCGAGATCACCGTCTCCGCCGACGATCGACGCATTGATGTCCAAAGACTCGCGGCCTAACGACGGAAACATCTGAACTTCGGGGTGAAGTGCGCATATTGCGTCCAGCGCATCAAGCTGCCCAATCCGCTTCGGACAGATACACATTCATGTACGGCTTGTTGCAATGCACGCGGTCTTCAGTTTGCAGAAGAACGCCATGACTGCGGAGAAGTTTTGAAATGCAGCGAACTCAGCGGCTCGGTCGGTGTGGGAGGTCAGATACGGATCGAACGGCAGCATGAACGGGTAAACGCATGAGACGAAACAATCAGTCAGCGGATGCGTTGCTGACGTCATCCCGTGGGTGAAGTTCGGGCCGGCGCATTGGCGCCAGCCAACTCTTTCACCACCGATATGCGTACCCCCGGGGATGTCAGAGGAGGACATCATGACCAATGTCTTGAATGCGGAGAAGCGGCTGCGAAAGGTTTTGCGCGGCCGTCCGTACAATGTGAACGAATTCGCCAGGAAATACCGGCTCGATGAGCAAGAGGCAAAGCGCCTTTACGAGAAGTTCGGACCGTCCGCCACCGACCTTGACCTATTGATGTCCGCAAAGTGTAGCGCGTCTCGCAAACTACCGCCCTGGGATCTTTGAAGCGGGGACCAAAATCTGCATTAGCTCTCCCTCGCTGCAAGCGTCAGTGGCATCTGGTCCTCGAGCGACATCGCATTCGGTGCCACTGGTCGCGCGTCCAGGAAGCCTGAGCAGAAAGCGTGGCGTCCTTCATTGAAATCAAAGCTCGATAGAACGTGAACTATACTTCTGGCTGACTTTTGGTTTCAGCAACGAGAAGCACCATTGTTGCGCATCATAGAAGTTTTTGGAGCAGCTTTTGCAATCCAGGTTGAGTCGCTTCCCGAATGGCGCCCTTCACTGAAAACCAGCGCGTCTTACGGACGGATTTTTCAGGAAAGGTTTCGGCGACAGACAGCGCCTCAAGCAAATGCACTTTCACCGAAAAGCGGTTGCGGCTGCCGTCCTTGAAGTAGGTAAAGGTTCCGAAGACCTCGTCAGAGACGACGCCGGTCACGCCAGCCTCTTCGAACGCCTCGCGTTCTGCCGCGGTTCTTGAATTTTCACCGGGCTCGATGTGCCCTTTTGGAAGGCCCCAACGTCCGCTGCGGCGGCTGCCTATTAGAAGAACCCTGATCTGACCTTTCCTGTCCCGGCGCAAACAGACCGCGCCAGCCTGGTGCACATCGTCTACGTCTGCAGGTGTTTCCGGTGCGATGGCGATCGATCCTGTAACATCGTCGTCCTTCGATGGGCGCATGCTCGTCAAGCAGACGGCACCTTGGTGAACGGGTCAACTCCAATCCAGCCTCGGCAAGATCGATCTTTTCCACTACAATGACATCCTCAGATGTCGGCTTCATGATACCGTGACACGGCTGAACTATCTGCTAGCTTCGAACGTTTCTGATCCTCTTATTCTGAACCTTGGAGATCATCCTTGGCTGCCGAAATCGAATTGAAACTCGAGCTGTCACCTGAAGCGGTCAAAGAGCTGCTCGCTTCCGAATTTCTCGGAGAGCCAGAAGACGTCCTCAGCCAGCAGTCGACATACTTCGACACGGCCGACCATCAGCTTTTCAAGGCAGGTTACACCCTGCGTATCCGCCGCACAGGCGAAGCCTTGTTTCAGACGGTAAAGGCGACAGGATCAAGCGCCTCCCTCTTCGCACGGTCGGAGTGGGAGACCCCTTTAACCACCGACACGCCCTTGCTCGATCATTCCAATCCGCTGCAGACCGAGTTTGGAGCTGACCTCGACGTCGCTCCCCAGTTCGATGTCCAGGTTGACAGACGGGTCTGGAACCCGAGCGAAAACGGATCACAGATCGAGGTAGTCGTGGACCAGGGAACTGTGATCTCGGGAGAGCGGCATACACCGATCTGCGAGGTCGAGCTTGAGCTGAAGGACGGTGACCGCCAAAATCTGTTCGTCCTTGCCAGGCGGATCAAAGCCGTTGCGCCCGTTCGTGTCGGGGTTCAATCCAAGGCGGGCCGTGGTTATCAGCTCATCGGGCCGCAGCAGTTCGTGTTCAAGGCAGAACCGATCGATCTGGACCGGAACATGAACGCGGTCAGATCCTTTCAAACCATCGCGCAATCCTGCTTCCGGCAATTCAGGTTGAATGAGGATGTCCTCCTTTGCCGAAGGAATGCTGAGGCTCTCCATCAGTCACGCGTGGCCCTGAGACGCCTCCGCTCTGCCTTTTCACTCTACAAGCCGGTGCTTACCGATACAGAAGCAGAGCGCCTGAAGGACGAGCTCCGGTGGCTGGCGGGAACACTAGGTGACGCCCGAAACCTGGACGTTCTCCTCGTCAAGGCCAAGGATGACGACATGCATCACCGGCTGAAGAGTGCACGCAATGCCGCCTATGACGACGTCGTCGACGCCCTTCAGTCCTCGCGCGCCCGTTCCCTGATGCTCGACTTCAACGAATGGCTTCAGTGCGGTGAGTATCTCGACCGACCGGAGACCGCCGATGATCGCAATGGGACGGCCGTCGACTTCGCCTGTCAGGCGCTCGACCGGATGCGCAAGAAGCTCAAGAAGCATGGCCGTGCCCTTGCACAGGTCGATGATGAACAACGTCACGAGGCCCGTAAGGATGCTAAGAAACTGAGGTATGCGGCGGAGTTCTTCGGCTCGCTGTTTCCCGACAAGCGCGGCGTGCGCCGCCACAAGCGGTTCATTTCGGCGATGAGCGACCTGCAGGATCACCTTGGCGCTCTGAACGACCTCGCAACCGGGCCAAGTGTCTTGAAGAAGCATGGTCTGGAAGATCATCCGGCTGCGAGCTCGGTCATCTCGCAGGCCGACAAGAAAGACTTGATCGATGCAGCACAGGCTGCGCTCGACGACGTCGTGGATGCAAAAAGGTTCTGGCGTTGAATGGGGAAAAAAAGCCCGCCGACGGCGGGCAAGAGAGCGGTCTGGTCGGAAACCATGACACTTCCGTGTCGCTTCCCGAAATGAAACAGTGATATGTTGCTTATAACTTGAAAATTGGCGAGGAGACTAATCAGTCCTCCCGAATATAGCAGCTATAGCGAATACCTTGTTCTTGGTGCTGGTGATCAAGGTGCGAAATTCAATTCGGAATTGCTTCGCGCGGCACCGAAGCGGATGCGGCCTTCTTCTTCAGCTTCCGCAGAACCGGGCTCTTTTCGGCGGGATCTTCCTCATCGTCGGGGTCATTCGCCGACCCGACCTCATCCATTCGGTGCGCTATCGCAAGCGCGTAAATGGTGTGTAGAACATTCCTATCCTTCACGTGAGGATCTGAAAGAGCAAGAAGCGAGGCACGCACTATCTTGTTGCTGGTCGCTTTGGGACACCGCTGCAGCACGAAATCGTAAAGCGCTTTGCCGGAAAGACCTTCTGTGGCGCCATCCAAAAGCGCTTCGTAAACTCGTTTCCGTTTTTCACTCACGTTTCTTCCTCCCTCCAAAGTCGTCGCGGCAGTTTCTGTCGCAAAACCGTCATACACAATAAATCACCGCGCGCAATAAAAGCACGAACTCGCGCCCACACCAGATGACGCCACCGTGTCGCCGTCACATCATGCGGCCGCCGCTGCGAACGACGAGATTTGCGCCGCCTTTCGATTCGGTCGACGATGTCTGCGAAAGTTTTCCAAGCCTTTTCGAGAAGGCTGTGAAACGCCCTTTACGTCTTTCCGAGAAAGACTTCGCAAATCGCGCCTTCACGAGGCTACGTCCCTACCACGAGGTCTTCGACGCATCTCCCGTAGCCGAAAAGCCCGCAGCGTGCCGCCGATCCGCCAAGCCGAGTTCAGCCGATAGCGAGGCAGACTCTTTGATAATCGGCTCGGGAGCCCAGGTTTTGGTCAGGATCGCGGTGGCGGATCAGGATCCGACGCGCGGGACGCCGTGGACATGAGCTAACGTCGCTTGCAGTCGCAATGAGGACTATCGCATGGCATCAGAGCTCCCTACCAGCCGCCGCCGGTTCCTGGCCGGAATGGCAACCACCGCCGCAGCGTCACTGCTCGGATCCACGGCTTTTGCACCTGGGGCTTTCGCCCAACAAGGTGGACAGGCGCCCATCATGCGGCCGATACCAAAGACCGCAGAGATGATTCCGGCGATTGGTCTCGGCACATTTGAGACCTTCGACATTCGTCCCGGCGAAACGCGCGACAACGTGCGCGAGGTCATCAGACTCTTCCATGCGCGAGGCGGACGGGTGATCGATACGTCACCACTCTATGGAATGGCCGAGGTTTGCGTCGGCGACTTCGTGACCGACCTCGGCATTTCCGAGGATATATTCATAACGAACAAAACCTGGACGACTGGCGACTATCTGTCCGACAACAGCCATTCGGAGCGCCAGCTTAGACAATCGCGGGAAAGATTGTGGCGCGATCAAATCGACGTGCTGCAAGTTCACAGCCTCGAAAATCACGACCAGGTTCGCCACTGGCTGGCCCAGAAGAAGGCGGAGGGCTCCGTTCGCTATATCGGCATCACCCAGTGGAGCCCCGAATATTACGACACGATGGAGCGTCTCGTGAACACGGGGACCCTGGATTTCGTCGACAATATGGGCGCGCTTTACGGTGAACTACCCGACCCAGCAATGCGCAAGCGCATGGCTGATCACTATACCGGGCTGGCAGGTGTGGCGGATGCGCTAAAACAGCCGCCCTATCCCGGCAAAAATTATGGTGGTGTCGTCACATGGCCTTTCCCGCAAGCCCCGCAACGTACTTGACGCTTGCGCTTGTCACACTGCCGATCGCCTCTGCGGCGTCAGGTGATCGGGTCGAGATCGACGGCTTCGCCATCGAGCGGACCGAGGTCTCCGTCTCGGACTTTGCCGCGTTCGCGGATGGCCGCAAGCTGAAGACCGCCGCTGAGAAAGCGGGCGGCGGTCACGAATGGGGCAGCGGATGGGAACGCCGGCACGGCTGGACCTTCCGGACGCCTTTCGGCAAGCCTTCTGAGGATGCGGCCGAGCCTGCCGTGCATGTCAGCTGGCAGGAGGCGCGGGACTACTGCGCCTCGGTCGGGGGCCGACTGCCGAGCCGGTCGGAATGGGAGCGTGCCGCATACCGCGAATATGGCAGCGGAAAGAAGGCTGGCTTTGCCATCGGCCGGGTATATCCCTATCCGACCGGCGAAACTCCGGACGGCGCCAACACGATCGCCGGCGATCCTTGGCCGCGTCATGCACCGGCGAGTGTCACCCGCGCTGGCATCAACGGCCTGTATGACATGGGTGGCAACGTATGGGAATGGATCGCGGAGCGTGACGGCGAAGACGCGCTGACGGCCGGGGGATCGTGGTGGTATGGTCCGGACAAGATGCGGAAGGAGGCTATGCAGTGGAAGCGGGCCGATTTCTATGTCGCCTATATCGGCTTCCGGTGTGCCTATGAACTGAAATCATGAAGCTTCGAGCCATCCTATCGTTCACGTTTCCGCTCACGCCCTGTTGATTGCCCGAACGCTAGAAGGCCATATTCGTTGCTGCGCACTTCGGCATGCCAAACTATCATCCGGCATAGCGCCCCTTTTTCTTGCATCCTTGGGCGGGCGCACAGCTGGGCTAGACTCATGCAACACCCTTCAGGCTGGAAATTGACACAGCCGCCGAACGACCATGTTAAAGCAACATGGTCTGGGGGCCACTTCGAGACCGCGCGCCGCGGCCGGACCCCCGAGGTCGAAGGCCGGATCGCGTCTGATAAGCACCTCATCATGGTGACCCTGAGCGGCGGCGCGGATCGGCATTCCTTCCGTACCGATGACGGCTTTCGTTATGACGGTCGGGATGAAAAAGGCATGATCTCGTTTCTACCGGCCGGATGTGGTCGCGATCTCGCCCTCCACAATGTGGCATGGGAATGGGGTGCGATTGCAATTGATCCGGCGACTGTCGCTCCCCAATTTCTCGACATGCAGCCTTTTCTCATTAACAACGATGACTTCATCTATGGCATGACTGCACAGATGGGCGGCCTGCTTCACCGCGATGGCAGCCTGGATGCAACCTATTGTTCCACGATGGTTCTAGCCCTCTCCCAGTATCTTTCGAACAGGCTTGATCGAAGCAGTGCAGGACAGGCGTCGGTCAAGTATTGTCTGACGACCAGACAACTGCGCGATACTTATGAGAGAATTGACACCTGGCTGGGGCGAAGAATCGTAATCGCTGACCTTGCTGTTCCGCTTGGCATTTCAGAGGGGCACTTTTTCCGGGCCTTTCGCGGCACAACCGGCCAGACGCCGCTCGAAGCGATCTCAGCTCGTCGCATGAACCACGCGGCGCGGCTATTGAGCGAGACAAATTTGGATGTGACAGAGATCGCCGTGCGGTGCGGAATTGAGAGCCCAAGTCATTTCGCTCGCTTGTTTCGGGCTCACAAAGGACAGTCGCCCTCACATTGGCGTCATGGGCGGAAGCTGCTTTGATCTTGACCTTAAAGCTGGATGATCGGCGCTAAGTCGTCGTCAGTCGCACCGTGGCGACCTTTCGTCAGGCCAGTTCCGACAGCAGTTTGTCGAGCGTAATCGGGAATTCACGCACCCGAACACCGGTGGCGTTGTAGACCGCGTTCGCCACCGCGGCACTGGTGCCGCAGACACTTAGTTCGCCGAGACCCTTGCTGCCGAGAACATTGGCCTTTTCGTCGTGCTCCTCCAGAAACACGACCTCCAGAGGGGGCACATCGGCATGCACCGGCACATGATATTCGGCCAGATCATGATTAACGAAATGCCCGTGGCGCGAGTCGAGCACGGTTTCCTCCATCAGGGCCGCACCGATCCCCCACACCATTCCGCCGATGATCTGCGAACGGGCGGTCTTCGGATTGAGAATCCGGCCTGCGCCAATCGTGGTCAGCATGCGGCGCATCCTGATCTCGCCGGTATCGGTGTCGACACCGATTTCGGCGAAGTGAGCGCCGTAGGAATGTTGGGAGAAATTACGGAAAGCCTCGCCGGCCCGCTCGACCCCGCCTTCGGCTTCTATTCCAGATGGCCAAAGCCGGCCGACCAGCTGACCAAGCCGTTCCGTCCGCTCCCCCAACCGCAGCTCGCCATTTGTGAAGACTACATCCGCCGCCACAAGGTTTTCGAGGGACGGATCGCGACGGCGCGCCTCGGCTACGATTCTTTCGCGAAGCGCAAGGCAGGCATTGTGCACAGCCGACCCGGCGCTGGCAGCACCCCAGGAACCACCGGAACCCGCCGTGCGGGGAAAATTGCTGTCGCCGAGCTCGACCCTGACGGCCGAGGGCGGTAGGCCTGTCGCATCGGCGGCGATCTGTGTGAGGATCGTATAGGTGCCGGTGCCGATATCGGTCATGTCGAGCTGCACGGTCAAATGACCGTTTCCGCCAAGGCGGACCCTCGCGCTCGAGGCACCAAGGTAATTCGGACGGATTGCAGCCGCCATGCCGTAGCCGACGAGGAACCGGCCGTCGCGCATGGTGCGCGGGACGGCATTTCGCCGCTCCCAGCCGAAGCGTCTTGCGCCTTCGCGCATGCAGGCGACCAGATTGCGGGTCGAGAAAGGGACGTTGTTCTCCGGATCGAGTTCAGGCTCGTTGCGAACGCGAAACTCTATCGGATCGAGACCGAGCTCTTCGGCCATCTCGTCCATCGCGCATTCGAAGGCGAACATTCCGGGCGCCTCGCCGGGCGAGCGCATCCATTCGCCTCGATTGGTGTCCATTGCGACGAGGCGATGCCGGGTCAGACGATTTTCCGCCGCATAGAGCGAACGGGCAAACACTGCCGATTGCTCGCAGAATTCCTCAAACCCCGAAGTCGCGGATATTACGTCGTGGCCGAGTGCCGCGAGCTTGCCGTTTCGGTCGGCTCCGAGGCGGATGTTATGACGCATCTTGGCCCTGTGCCCGGCGTTGGCAAACATCTGCTGGCGCGTCATGGCAATCTTGACGGGGCGTTGCACGACCCGCGCCGCGAGCGCGGCGAGAACGGTATCCGCATGGACGATGAGCTTAGAGCCAAAGCCGCCGCCGGTGAACGGGCTGACGATCCGCACGCGCTCTGGCGCAATCTGAAGCGTATTAGCCATTCCGGCGCGGAAATTGGCAAGCGTCTGGGCGCCCGTGTAGACGGTGAGGTCATCGCCGGACCAGACCGCGATGGTCGCATGCGGCTCCATTGGATTGTGGTGCTGATAGGGCGTCGTATAGGAAGCATCCAGCCGGACGGCTGCGGTGGCGAAAGCGCTTTCGAAATCGCCGATGTTGCTGTCGGTCGCAAACCCGGCATTCGTCCGTTGCGGCGCGTATGCCTCGGCAAGATGGGCTTCCAGATCATACCTGCCGGTCTCCGCCTCGTAGCGAACGTCGATCAGGCTCGCCGCCGCCCGTGCTGCTTCGAATGTCTCGGCCACGACCAGAGCCACCGGTTCGTCATAGAAGCGGACGCGGTCGCTCGAAAGCATCGGCCGGGCCCGGGTGAAGACCTCCGGCACCGTCGGCGTGACCGGCGGTCCGAATTCCGGTTGGGCCGGTGCATTCCTGTGCGTCATCACGTAAAGCACATCCGGAGCCCTTTCTGCCTCCGTGGTGTCGGTGGCGATAATCCGGCCCTTGGCGATCGCCGCGCCCTGAATATAGCCGTGGGCGATATTGGCCATTTCGGAATGCTCATAGGCATAGCTCGCGCGGCCCGTCACCTTCGGGATGCCATCGACCCGGTCAAGCGGCCGGCCAATATGCCGCTGCGCACCCTCGGTTGACGGAGATGGGTTTGCTTGATTGTCCGTCATCATCGCCTCATACGTTCTGGGTTGCGGCCGAAAGGGTGGCTTGGAGCGTTCGCCGGGCCAGCAGGATCTTGAAATCGTTACCGCCGGCGCCGCGTGCCCCGGCAAGAGCGGCCTCGGCGGCGCGATTGAGAACGTCATCACTGCGCTTTGCTCCATCGAGGACCTGTTCGGCCCCCGATGCCCGCCAGGGTTTCGGCGCGACGCCTCCCAAGGCGACACGCGCGCTCGAAATGCTGTCCTGTTGTACATCGACCACGACGGCGACGGAGACCAGTGCGAAGGCATAAGAGGCGCGATCGCGCACCTTACGATAGATCTGACGCCCCGGTGGCGGTGGCGGCAGGATGACAGCCGTAATCATCTCGCCAAGGCCAAGCGACGTTTCGACATTAGGTGTCTCGCCGGGCAGCCTGTGAAGCTCCCCGATCGGAATGACCCGTGTCTTGCCGGACGCAGAAACGGTTTCGATTTGTGCATCAAGCGCCGTCATGGCGACCGCCATGTCGGACGGATGGACCGCGATACATGCCTGGCTGGCGCCGAGAATGGCATGCATCCGGTTGGAGCCCCCAAGCGCGGCACAGCCCGAGCCCGGGCTGCGCTTGTTGCAGGGCATGTTGCGGTCATAGAAGAAGTAACAGCGCGTGCGCTGCAAGAGATTGCCCGCCGTCGATGCCTTGTTCCTGATCTGCGCGGAGGCGCCCGAAAGCAAAGCCTGCGTCAGCAGCGGGTAGCGGGTGCGGATACGCATGTCGACGGCAAGATCGCTATTGCGCACCACGGCGCCGATCCGCAAGCCGCCATCCGCGGTCTCCTCGATCGCGGCAAGCGGCAGCCGGCTGACATCGACAAGATGCGTCGGCTGCTCGATCCCAAGCTTCATCAAATCAAGAAGATTTGTGCCGCCGCCGATAAATTTGGCGTTGGGATTTTCAGCAACGGCGGCTGCGGCCTCTGCGGCACTTGCTGCCCGGTGATAGGTGAAGGACCTCATGTCTTCAAGCCTCCTCGCTGACGTCGCGGATCGCGGCGACGATGTTGTCATAGGCGGCGCAACGACAGATATTGCCGCTCATGCGCTCACGGATCTCGACGTCCGTCAGGCCGACCGTTTCGGCCGCGACATCCCCGCTGACATGGCTCGGCCAGCCTGCGGCCGCTTCCTGCAACATGCCGACTGCCGAACAGATCTGGCCGGGCGTACAATAGCCGCATTGGAAGCCGTCTCTTGCGATGAAGGCCGCCTGCATTGGATGCAGCTCGCCCTCCTCCGCCAAGCCTTCGATCGTGGTGATCTCGTCGCCTTCATGCATGATGGCGAGCGTCAGACAGGAATTGATCCTTCGCCCGTTGACCAGCACCGTGCAGGCGCCGCATTGGCCGTGGTCGCAGCCCTTTTTGGAGCCGGTCAGCCCGAGGCTGTTGCGGAAGGTGTCCAGCAAGGTCGTTCTCGGATCGACGTTGACATCGAAGGTTTGGGCGTTGATCCGCAGGGTCAGGGGAACTGTTTCGACGTGAGTGGGAGCCGCTTCAATCGGCGTCGGTTGCGACTGGCCGCTTGCCGGCAAACCCGTCACGAGAAAAAATCCCGTCGCGACTCCCGTCTCGAGGACGGCACGCCTGGTGAGGCCAGACCTGGTGTCATTTGTCATCGGATCGTCTCCGTTCCTGGCGCATCGACCGGATGTCGGCTGCGCAGTCTTTCAGAACGATCCTAGTATGGGGGCTCGATCAGCCCACTTCTTCCACGATCCCGGTGAAACTGTCAGGATTCCGGAAGAAATTCCGAGCGATAGGCTCTCGGCGTAGTTCCCCGCAAACGCCGGAATGTCGAGGTGAAATGGCTCTGGCTGGCAAAGCCGAGAGCGAGCGCAAGATTACCGATCGGCGATGACGTGGCTCGCAGCAGGGTTTCCGCACGGGTGATGCGCCGTTCGAGCACATAGGCATAAGGCGCCATTCCGGTCGCCGCCTTGAAGCGTCGAGCGAAGGTGTCCACCGGCATCTTGGCGACAGCCGCAAGATCGCGCAGCGATATGTCGCCCTGCAGCTGCGCATCTATGAATTCGTCCATCCGCGCGAGCGTCCGTCGGCTGAGCGGGCCGACGCGATGGCCAGGCGAAACATGTCCATCCAGAAAGGCGACACGCAACGCCAGAAGTGCGACAAGATGCTCGACATAGGCCGCATCCGGCCGTATGCCGCGGGCCATATCCGCGCAAAGCGAAGAGACGAGCGCGGCCATGACCGGATCCGTCCCGTTCACCAGAGTCGGCATTCGCGACAACTGATCGGAGCCTGAAATATCCGCGGTGGGATCGATCCACAAAGCGGAATAGCTGAGGTCTGCTTCGCGATAGACGCCGTACCGCTCTACATCGGCCGGCACGAAGGTGATGGCACCCGCCCGGTCCCGCCCGTCATAAACGAGGCCGTTGCTGGAGGAAACGCGCGTTCGCTCGGTTCGCCCCTTCTCGGTCAGCACAATGACGTGCCGCGGTGCGGTCCAGCGCAACTCGATCTCCCTGCACACCCAGCGCCGGTGGTCGAAGGTGATAGCAGAGTTAAGCCAAGACGCTCGATGAAGCGGCTCGGAGCGATCGTCTCGAACACGGAGATTGCCTGCACCGAAAAGGGGTTCACTCCACATGGATAAAAACCTTGCTGACGGGACTTCGCTGGGACCGCCCACTATAAGATGAGACGGCGCCTGCTATTGATGAAATCAGTGTGTGATTGCAACACATCGGATCAATTAACAGTGAAAGTGAAGCGCAAAGCGCTAGGAAGCACGTGGCGAGAACCACGAAGGGCGGGGTTACAGGGCGGACAAAAACCGCATCGCTACACCTCACGTCCGACCGAACCGGCGCTGTTTAGTCTTAACGCCGTTTCAGATGAGTGTTGTTCCATAGCCGACGCAAAGCGAGGCCTTCAACCACTGAGTTCAATATCGCGAAACCCTCGGCCTGCGTCAGGCTCGCCAGCCCTCGGCGCGCCACTGCTCAGCACGCTCGTCGATATCGATGCTTCCCTTCGCGGTCAGGATCCTCAGGGCGGTGTCGTGAGCCGATTGGCTTACCGTCTGCGCGGTGACGAGGAAGCCCCCGCGTCGAAGGCCCTCGGCGTAGATGCTTCGCTGCTCGTCTGTAAAGAAGAAGTTCGCGATCGCATCGAGAAAGCCGGCGCGCTCCTTCGGCGGCGCGTCTTGCCGGTGGCCTCGGGTCAACGTCACTGCATCTTTTGGAATGCCGGATTCAATCAATTCGTCCGCGGCCTGCTGCGCGTCGCTTTCGCTGTCAAACATCGCACTGATCGTCTGACCGTTACCGCTGTTTGGTTCAGCCATTGGAGGTTCCTCCTTTGAGTGACAAAACCTAAACAGCGGCAACGCCTATAGGTTCCGGCCGGATAGAACCAAGGCTGCCGCATGAGTTCTGATGGATCACATGGCGATCAAATTCAAGCCGTCCACGCAAGGCTTGAAATAGCGGGTATCATGGGATATGGGCCCGCGCGTCCTGAACTCATGCAACAGAATTCGGCGCGGATTTTCCTCGTCCCTCACCTCCCGGCTTCGCCAGCGACCGTGCGATGTCGACGATGTCATCGCGCGGGGCGATCGGATCTTCCTGTTCAACGGATTTGTGCCCCTCACCGCCTTTAGCTCGTAGGCGCCTCCCGCTTAGGCCGGCAGACAAGCCATCTGGCCCCAAACAGGACGGCATTGCGTATGTTCAAGGAACGAACCGTTTCAAATTCCAGAGACGCATGAGTTCGGCTGGAGCGGAAATACCCGCGTCAAGGACAAAGGGATCGAGCTTTCGTCCCCGGCCTTCCTTCCCCAGATCTCGCACTGGAAGCCCATGGCCGAACCCCTGCAGCAAGTAGAGCAATACCCGAAAACGTCCGTGTTGCTCCCACCGGACAAGCGTACCCCAGGGCTGGACCACTGTGCGGCGCATTTCTTCCGGGATGCCGGCAACCTCGAGCCATTGAGCAACGCATGCCTCCGCGTTTACGGACTTCACCACGCGGTCTGCTGTTCCTTGCCATATGGAGACGTTTGGCCATACGCTCTGCGCCGGCGAAACCGCTTTGACTGGGCTGCCCCATCCGCCCGGTGGAGGCGCAGTGCCGGATTTCATCGCCCGCAAAGCGGATACTGCGTCCCTTGCGGTCCCAAAGGGCATTCCGCCGACGATCGCGGCACCGGCAAACAGGCCGGAATATGTTGCGATAAGGGCCGATGTCATTGCTCCGCCCGCAGATAACCCCGCAATGTAGATCCGGGACCGATCGATCCGGTGGCGGTCAATGGCATGTTCGATCATCTGCCGGACAGACATCAACTCGCCGCGGTCGCGCGCTACCGCGCTTGGCCGAAACCAGTTGAAGCAGCCGTGGGCATTGTTGGCATTCTTCTGTTGCGGATAAAGGAGAACAAATCCGCGCTGGGCAGCGAGCCTGGAAAACCCGCTTGCAGCGTCGAAGCTCTCAGGCGTCTGCCGGCACCCATGAAGGATCACGACGAGCGGCGGCTTTGCTGGCAATCGCTTCGGAAGAAAAAGTTTCATCCCGAGCCGTCCAGGATTACTGCCGAAGCCGACTACCTCGCGAAGGACCGGACTTACGCCGCCTTTCGATACTGTCGACGTTGATCTCGTTTTCGCCTGCGAATTTTTCCAAGCCTTTTCGAAGAGGCTCTGAAACTTCCTCTGCGTCTTCAATAATCGCGAGAAAGACTTCGCAAATCGCACCTTCACGGGCTACGTCCCTACCACGAGCTCTTCGACGATTCTCCCGTTGCCAAAGGCAACCGTCGACAGAAAAGCGTCAAACTTCTAACGCTGTTCGCAAATGGTCCAGCAGACATCACACGCTGGACGAAGGCGGAGCAGATGGGACGAGCGGTTCGGCGGCGAGGGCCTGACGTAGGCGCTCCTCCTGCTCTGGAGACAACGACGAGCGCAGGACCTTGGCACGCTCACCCTTGAATGCTTCCAGCACCTTCTCGGGCTGCGCCTTCCGGACGAGAAGGAACAGCGCCGAGCTATTGGCCGGAATCGCTTCGGCCAGCCGTTTGATGAGATCGTCGTCGATCCCATAGTCGGTTATTGAACCGGCAAGCGCACCCGATCCGGCGCCGAAGGCGCCACCGAGGACCATGCCCGCCAGCGGGTTGAGGAACAGGAGACCGACCAGCGATCCCCACAGAGCACCAGAAACACCGCCGCTGGCCGCGCCGGCCGCGGTAAGATTGAGGCTTTGCTTCAGGCGGACCTTGCCCGAGCTGTCGCGGACTGCGACCACGGCGTCTTCCAGATCGACAAGGTATTCCTTCTCGAGTTGGACAAGCCGGTTGAGAATGGCGTCCGCCTTGTCGGCGGTATCGAAACCGAGCACCACGAGTTCTGACATCGAGTTTCTCCGCGTTGGTATCCGACAGGACATAGCAGCCAAGTGGATTTCGTCCATGGATCAGAAGCTAGATATGACCCTTCCTTGCCGCTAACATCGGGATGTGAGATTTGGTTTCCGAGCGGTCGGGATCATCTTCAGGCGCGGTCAAAGGGTCCAGTTCCAGCGCGGTGACGCTCCCGGGGGGATTGTCCCCGGCCATGAGTCGATGCGTCTGTTACGGGATGCTGAAGCCAAAATAAGGCGACCCTGGTATCCCGTATCATTCAGAACAGATGAAGCGTGACATGCACGACCCCGCGCTCTCGCTTTGTACTCAAGCGCAATCCGCTTCGGTTGAACACCGCCAGCATCGGGATGTTTTCTGGCAGGACTTCTGCGATCAGTTCCTTGATTCCGGCTTCACGAGCAATCGCGGTGACGTGGCGCATCAGTGCCCCGCCGACGCCCAGTCCCTGGCAGTGGTCGGAGACGGTGAAGGCGACCTCGGCCTGCCCAGGCTCTACCACGACATAGCGTCCACCTCCGACGACTACCGGTCGTCCGCTTTCTTCCGTTACTGCTACCAAAGCCACATGATTGACAAAATCTATGTCAACGAAAAAAGCGATTTCCTGTTCCGTAAAGCTGCGCTTTGCCGCGAAGAAACGTCGGCGGAGGGATTCCGCGGAGCTGCGGCCAACGCTTCTTCGAGTCCAGTCCGGTCCTCGGGTCTCAGTGCGCGGATTTCGACGCGGCGTCCGTCACGCAACACCTCAATCGCCGAGTACTTGGCCGCTTCCGTCATGAAATGGTCCGATCGTTGGCTGCGCTGACTTAAAAAACGCGCCTACCAAAAGCGGCGGTAGTCTCGTCAACAATGTTCACCATAACGTCTGCACAGGTGGATCGTGCGCGGGAACTGGTTCAAGTCCAGTTGTTCCATGTCGGTCTTCGTCATCAGTAACACGACAGCGCCCGATCCCTCCAGAAACTACATCTGCACCCCATGAGTTACAGTAACATATTTCCATGTTCGCGAGTTTCGTTTCATGCTCTCCCGACCCGATGGGCGGCGATGACGGGGGCGGCATTTCATGTCATCGTGACCTTATCGATAGCCCCGATTTCATGAAGGACTCCATGGTTTCATGGATCGAGGCAAAGCCTCACTCTTGTACCCAGAGCGTCGCCTTGACGTCCACATCTCTTCAATATTGCGCGATGTCGCCCGTTTCAGATTGCGCGAGCGTCAGGGGATAGCGCTCCGGGTGATGCACAAGGGCCGTGAGGTTCACCGGCCGGTTGCGGTTGTCGAAGGCAATCTGATCGACGGTCAGGACAGCGGCCGGTGAATGCAAGCCAAGCATCTCCGCCTCGTCAGCAGACGCCAGACGCGCGCTCAATGTTGTTTGCCCGCGCGACGGATGGATGTGATGGTGCTGGCGCAGCTCTGCATAGAGCGAGCGGTTGCCCACCGTCCAATCCAGGTCCAGAAGGCCGGGAACCCGCGCGGCCGGCAGCCAATCCGTCTGAATGACAACCGGAATCTCATCGAGCAAGCGCAATCGGGAGAGCACGACGACATCAGCGCCGGGCGGCAGGAAAAGCGGCCGGCTGATCTCCAGCGGTGCACGAAGGACACGTGCCTCGATCAGGCGATGTCCAGGAACGCGGCCGTTCGAAATGGCTGTGGCGGTAAAGCTCTTGAGAACCTGCAGCTCGAATCCGCCGCTATGCTCTGCCACATACAGCCCTTTGCCCGGCTGGCTCGTCACCACGCCTTGCTGAACCAACTCGCGTATTGCGTGCCGAATAGTAATCCTGCTGACATCGAAGAGATCAACTAATTCGCGTTCCGAGGGCAATTTTCCCCGCAACGGCAGCTTGCCGTTTCGGATCGACGTCAAAAGCGCTTCATAGACTTGCTTGTGGAGCGGACGGGGATCTTCGCGGTCCACCAGACTCTGAGGCATAATGGAAAGCGGGCGCTCCTGACGCTTGTTCAAACCTGTTCCCCTTTCCTTTGCTGTCATTTTGCAACCACTCTCCACGTAATTTGCGACAAAGTCCATATTGACATGACTGGATATAACCAGTCCTAATGTGTGCCCAGGAGCCATAGAGTTCCATAGATACCGAAGCGCTATCACAAAAAGGGAACAGTTCATGTTGAAGAGAAGCCTTGCTGCCTTAGCCATCTCCGTCGGCATTTGGACCGGGAACGCCCATGCGGAGACCATTTCCGTATTCTGCTCGCCGACCGAGTTCGAGCTTTGTACGACGGTCGCCAATGCCTGGAAGGAAAAGACCGGCAACGAGGCGAAGATCAACAAGATGCCGGCTTTGCTCGATGATGCGATCCCGCTTTATCAGCAGCTGCTGGCGTCGAAATCCAAGGACATCGACGTCCTGTTCCTGGACGTCATCTGGCTCGGCATGTTCAAAAACAACCTGCTCGACCTGAAGACCCTGGTGCCGCAGGCAGACCAGGACAAGCATTTCGCCTCGACGCTCGGCGCAGCCAAGCTTGACGGCAAGCTGGTCGCCATGCCCGCCTATATGGATGTCGGGCTGATGTATTATCGCAAGGATCTTCTGGAGAAATACGGCAAGCAGCCGCCGAAGAGCTGGGACGAGCTTGCAGCCAGTGCAAAGGAAGTCCAGGACAAGGAACGCGCCGCCGGCAATGGCGAGATGTGGGGCTATGCCTGGCAGGCCAAGAGCTACGAAGGTCTTACCTGCGACGCTATCGAACTGATCGCCTCAAATGGCGGCGGCACGATCATCTCGGACGATGGCAAGGTGACGATCGACAATCCGCAGGCAGCCGAAGCGATAGAGAAGGCCAAAGGCTGGATCGGCAGCATCAGCCCGGAAGGCGTGCTGAACTACGACGAGGAAGCCTCCCGCGCGATCTTCGAGTCCGGAAACGCGGTTTTCCATCGCAACTGGCCTTATGTTTGGGGAACGACCCATCAGAAAGGCAGTGCTGTCATCGACAAGGTCGGCGTGATGCCGCTTCCCGTCGGCAAGGAGGGCCAAAAGTCGAGCGGCTGCCTCGGCCCGATGTATTACGGCGTGTCAAAGTTCAGTGCCAAGCCCGAGGTTGCGGCCGATTTCGTCAACTTCATCACCGCGCCCGACATGCAGAAGATGCGGGCGATCGAGGCGGCCTACAACCCTTCGATCCAGGCGCTTTACAGCGATCCGGACGTGCTTGCAAAATTGCCCTTCCTCAAGGACAACCAGCAGGCATTCGCCGACAGCGCAAGCCGTCCCTCAGGCTATACCGGCACGAGCTATAACCGCGTTTCGCAAGCCTTTTATCGCTCGGTCCACGACATGCTGTCAGGCGGCGGCGATATCAAGTCAGGGCTGAGCGCCCTTGCAGCGCGACTTGAGAAGCTGAAGGAGAGCCGTTGAGGCTTTTCTGACAAGCCGGCGCGAGCGGGACCCCTTGCCTGCTCGCACAGCCGGCTTACCTGCCGTGCAACCGGCCACTGAAGTGGCCGTTGCTTTTCAGCATAATCAAGTTCGGGTGTAAGATGGCATCGGTTTCACTGGACTCCGTTTCAAAAAGCTATGGCACGCATTCCGTGATCGAAGATGTCGATCTCAGGATCAGGGACGGCGAGTTCATCGTCTTTGTCGGCCCATCGGGTTGCGGCAAGTCTACCTTGCTGCGTATCGTCGCCGGTCTGGTGTCCCCGACAAAGGGCGCCGTCAGCATCGGCGGCGACGATGTCACCGACGTTCCGGCCTCCAAGAGGGGCGTTGCCTTTGTCTTTCAATCCTATGCGCTCTATCCGCATATGAGCGTTGCGCGCAATATCGGCTTTGCGCTGGAAACGCTCGGTCTTGCGCGGACCGCCATCAGCGACAAGGTGCTCGCCGTTGCAAGAATGCTCAAGGTCGATCATCTCCTGGATCGCCGTCCGAGAGAGTTGTCCGGCGGCCAACGCCAGCGTGTTGCGATCGGCCGGGCGCTGGTCCGTCAGCCGGAGATCTTTCTTTTCGACGAGCCGCTTTCGAACCTGGACTCCGATCTGCGCATGGAGATGCGCATGGAGATCGCCAAGCTTCACGACGAACTCAAGACGACGATGATCTATGTGACGCACGATCAGTCCGAAGCCATGACGCTCGCTGACAGGATCGTTGTTCTCAACCACGGGCGCATCGAGCAGGTAGGCACCCCGCAAACCCTTTACCACGCACCGGACAACCGCTTCGTGGCAAGCTTCATCGGAAGCCCACGGATGAACTTCCTGTCCGTTTCCATGCAAGATGCCGCCGGCGGCAAGAAGATTACAGGCCCCGGTGGACTTTCTGTTGATGCAGGATTTCTGGGCTCCGATGCAACGGCCGCGACCATCGGCGTGAGGCCGGAAGCCCTTACCATCGCAGCCGCCGGCACGGGGCGCATGTCTGGTGTCCTGGAGCGTGTCGAAGACCTCGGGCATGAGCATTTTGCCTATTGCCGCATTACGGAAGAGGTCGTGTGGGTAATCCGGGTGAATGTTCCGCCTGCCAAGGAAATGATCGGCCTGCGGATCGGACTGAAGTTTGCTGACGAGGCGGTATTCGTCTTCGACGCGGCTGAGCGGCGGATCCCGCAAAAAAGGGCGATTGTCAACAATGTGAGGGCAGCAGAGCAATGAGCGCGCGTCTGGCACGCCGCGACCACCTGGCCGCATGGCTTTTCCTCATCCCCGTCATCATCGTGATGCTGCTCGTGGCCGTCTGGCCTCTCGCGCGGACCTTCTTCTTTTCCTTCACCGATGCCTATCTTGATGATCCTTCCATCTATTCCATGGTTGGGATCGATAATTTTCTCGACGTGATCAACGACAGAAGCTGGTGGGTGGCCGTCAGGAACACCATCGTCTTCACGGTCATTTCGGTTGCTATAGAAACCGTTCTCGGCCTTGCAATTGCGCTTTTGATCAATGAGGCCATCCCGGGACGGGGGCTGGTGCGTGCTGCCATCCTCGTCCCTTGGGCGATCCCCGTCGTCGTTTCCGCAAAAATCTGGGAATGGATGCTGAACGACCAGTTCGGGGTGCTTAACAAGATCCTGATCGGACTGGGCTTTATCGATCACGGAATAGCCTGGACGGCGAGCAGCTCGCTGATCATGGGCGTCATCATTTTTGCCGACGTGTGGATGACGACGCCCTTCATGGTCCTGTTGATCCTTGCCGGACTGCAGCTGATTTCGCCGGAAATATTCGAAGCTGCAGAGGTGGACGGCATTCCGGCATGGAAGCGCTTCTGGTCGATCACCTTGCCGATGCTTCGGCCGGCCATCGGCGTGGCCGTGCTCTTTCGCGTGCTCGATGCCCTTCGGATGTTCGACCTTGCCTATGTCATGGCTGCCAGCAATGAGAATGTCATGACTGTGTCGATCTATGCGCGTGACAGGCTCATCAGCTTTCAGGAGCTGGGTGTCGGCTCGGCCGCATCGACATGGGTGTTCCTCTTGGTGGCGCTCGCCGCCATCATCATCATCGGCGCGCTACGTCTCGATCGCGCAAGCGGGGAGCTGACGAAATGACGGAGGTTGCACTCTACAGAGCGGTACGCAAACCTGCTGCCTACTACCGGGTGCGGCGACGCATCGTGAGGCTCTTTCAGTCCGCAGCACTCCTGCTCGTGCTGATCTACACGCTTTTCCCCTATTATTGGGCTTTCGTGTCTTCGACGAAGCAGGGCGCAGCGCTCTACCGGGCAGCACTCGTTCCCGCGCTCGATTTCACCTACTACCGGCAGCTGATCGACAATCCGGTCTTCATGGGCTCGCTTCTCAATTCCGCCTATGTCGCGGTGGCGACGACGTTCTTGTCGCTTTTTATCGGCCTTAGTGCCGCTTATGCGCTCGGGCGGATCGATTTTCCGCAGCGCCGGACACTGCTGATGATCATCCTGATGATCTCGATCTTTCCGCAGGTCGTCGTTCTCTCCGGCATGTTCGAGCTGATCAACTGGATGGGGTTGTTCAATCGTCCAAGCGCACTGGTTCTGACTTATCTTCTCTCGACAGTGCCGTTCACGACCTGGGTTCTCACGACCTTCATCCGGGAATTCCCGCGTGAGCTGGAAGAAGCGGCAATCATCGACGGATGCTCGCATTTTCGCATTCTGATGAAGATCCTGCTGCCGCTGATGGGTCCGTCGCTCGCCAGCACCGGCATTTTGGCCTTCATCCTGGCGTGGAACGAGTTCCTCTTCGCACTCACCTTCACTTTGACGGACGAGAACCGCACGGTGCCGGTTGCAATCGGCCTCATTGCTGGAAACAGCCGTTACGAATATCCCTTCGGCCAGATCATGGCCGCCTCGGTTACCGTCACCCTCCCCCTCATCTTGGTGGTGCTTTTCTTCCAGCGCCGCATCGTTGCGGGTCTGACGGCAGGCGCGGTCAAGGGATGAAAGACAAAGGACACAGTCATGGACATGTTGGTGAAACTCTACGAACTTAAACCTGATTCCGCCTTGGAGAAGCGTTTGGCAGATCAGGACATCCTGATCCGCCGGGTGCTTGCACCCGAGCTCAAAGCACTCACCTCGTGGATCGAGCCGCGCTTTGGCGCCGGATGGGCGTCGGAGGCGACCGTTGCCACAATGCGCCAGCCGCCGTCGTGTTTTGTTGCCGTCAAAGGCGGTGAGCTCATCGGCTTTGCTTGCCACGAGGCGACGGCCAAAGGCTTCTTCGGGCCCACAGGCGTGGATGTTTCAGCCCGCGGTCATGGCGTCGGTCAGGCCTTGCTGATTACAACCCTGCTCGACATGCGCGCCCAGGGTTACGCCTATGGCGTCATTGGCGGCGCCGGCCCGATGGAATTTTATCGCCGCAGCGTTGGCGCGATCCCGATCGAAGGATCTGTTCCGGGAATTTATCGCGACATGCTTGCGATAGCCACTCCAAGCGAAGTCTCGGAATCTGAGAAACTGCCAACGGAAATGCAGAGGTGATATCGCGATCCATTTTCGGCTCATGAAAATTAATTTCATGATTTCGGGAGAAGCCGCGTTAACAGTTGACGACTTGTAATTTTTGCCCCAACCTGAAGAAAATAAATTACGAAATGGGAACGACTTTAGCATGAAAGTGGGAATCGTAGGGCTGGGATTCCGGCTCGGCTATCTTGGCTATGTCTTCAAGGCTATCGACAGCAGCTTCGAAATCGCAGGCTACGTCGATCCGGAGCCTGCCGGTCTCCCCGGCTTGACGGAAAAGGGTATTTCGGTCGGCAAGGCGTACGCGTCGCCTGAGGAACTTCTTGCCGGCGAAAAGCTCGACCTCCTGATGATCGGCTCGCCCAACCACATGCATCTGGAACACATCCGGCTGGGCCTTGAGGCCGGCTTGAAAGTGTTTTGCGAAAAGCCGATCGTCACCACGATCGCCGAAAGCATCGAGCTCGCCAGGCTAATGGCAAAGTTCGGCCATGAACGGCTGATGGTCGGCCTGGTGCTGCGGTATTCGCCGCTCTACAAGGACCTTCGCGCCATCCAGGCAGCCGGCAAGCTCGGCCAGATCGTCTCGATCGAGGCATCCGAACATATCGAACCCTATCACGGCGCGTTCTTCATGCGCGACTGGAGACGCTACGAGCGCTATTCCGGCAGTTTCATGCTGGAAAAGTGCTGCCATGACCTCGACCTTTACAACGGCGTGGTCGGCGCCAGGGCGGAACGCGTCGCAAGCTTCGGCGGACGCAAGAGCTTCATTCCTGCAAATGATCCAACGCGTGAGGGGATCAACGACCTCGAACTCTTTCACCGCAAACCCAGCGGCTGGATGGGATCGGACAGGGTCTTCGACAGCGATGCCGACATCATCGACTATCAGGTCGCGATCGTCGAATATGCAAATGGCGTCGGCATGAATTTCCACACCAATCTCAACGTTCCGGATCAGTTTCGCCGCTTTGCCATCATGGGTTCGCGCGGGATGGCGGAGGGCGATTTCGTCCGCGGCTATCTCGACGTGCACGAGCAGCTGACCGGAAAGAAGATCGTTGAGACCAAGTATGCCGCAACCGAACTTTCCCAGCATTACGGCGCAGACGAACAGATGGCCGCCGACCTGCTCGACAGCGTCCGCACCGGCACTGAACTTCCCGTCTCGACGCTGAACGCGCTCGAGGCGGGCATCCTTGCGTTAGCGATGGACGAAGCACGGATGAAGAGGACAGTCGTCGATCTGCGTCCTGTGTGGGATCGCTTCGACGAGGCGCTCCACGCCAGAGCGGCTTGAGGAGGATGGCAGGATGAGTGTTCAAAAAAGCACCGTCATCTTCGCCTGGATCCTTCTCCTTCCAGCTGTCCTTTACGTCATGGCGATCGTCGCCTATCCGCTGGTCGATACGTTCATTCTTTCCTTCACCGACGCATCGCTCAGGAAGACGACGAACTGGGTCGGCTGGATCAACTACGAGAAGATCTTCAACGCCACATTTGCGGAAGTCATCCTCCGCACCTTCATATGGACGTTCTTTTCGGTATCAATCAAAATGATCATCGGCACCTTCGGCGCGACGATGCTCAATGCTGCCGTGCCCGGCCGCTCGCTTTTCCGCCTGCTCACCATGCCGCCATGGATCGTGCCGATGGCGATCGGCATCTTCATGTGGGGGTGGATGTACAACGGACAGTTCGGGATGATCTCCGGCCTTCTGCAGCGCTTCGGCCTGACCGACGGACCAGTGGCATTCCTGGCTTACGGAAGCACTGCCTTCTGGGCAACGATCATCACCGACGTCTGGATCGGCGTTCCGCTGGTCACCATCTATTTTCTGGCCGCGATCCAGTCCATTCCGAAGGACCTCTACGAGGCAGCCTGGACAGATGGCGCCGGCCGATTTTATCGTTTCCGCCGCATCACGCTGCCGCTGATGGTCCCGGCGATCATCACGATGTCGATGCTGTCTTTGATCGCCACGTTCAATTCCTTCGATATCATCTGGATTCTGACCCAGGGCGGTCCGAGCGGTCAAACGACCACGATGATCATTGATACCTATCAGACTGCCATCGGCTCCAAGAAATACGGTGAAGGCGCTGCACGCGCGGTGCTGATCTGCATCTTCCTGTCGCTCTTCTGCTTTGCCTATTTTCGTGTCACCCGCCGTCTCAACCCGGAGAAGCGCGCATGAGCAGCCCCGCTATGATCGATCGCTACAGCTGGTGGGAACTCGTGCTGATCTATTGCGGCATCGCGCTGTTTCTGGCCTTCGTTCTTTCGCCCTTCGTCGAAGGCTTTCTGGTCTCGCTGAAACCGTTGAGCCAGCTCTTTTCCTCGCCTTATCGGTTCTGGCCGGAGAACGGTTCCTTCGAGGCCTACCGAACGATGTGGGTCAGCGTTCCAGGTTTCGGGCGCTATATTTTCAATTCGTTCTTCATATCGATCATCGTCACGATAATCGTTCTGTGTCTCGTCATCCCGGCGTCCTACGCCTTTGCACGGTTCGAGTTCAGGGGCATGGGCATCCTTCTCGGCGCCTTCCTGACAGTCAACATGTTCTCCGGCGCGGTACTCTTGATCCCTCTCTTCCGGCTGATGCGCAGCATGGGCGTCCTCAACACCTATCTCGCCATGATCGTGCCGGGCGTGGCCTTCCTCATTCCGTCGGCGATCTGGCTTCTCAGGACCTATATGATCCGCATTCCCCAGGAATTGAATGAAGCCGCGTATATGGATGGCGCCAGCCATTTCTACACGCTTCGCCGTGTAATCCTGCCGATCGCAATGCCCGGGATCATCGTCGTGGCGATCACCACTTTCATCGGCGCCTATGCGCAGCAATTCATCTTCGCGCTGACGTTCAACTCGAAGACCGAATACATGCCCCTGCCGGTGGGACTCTTTGCTTACTTCGGTAAGCAGGAGGTCATCTGGAACGAACTGATGGCGGCCTCCTTCGTCGGCATCCTGCCGGCGATGGTCGTCATCTTCTTCCTGCAACGCTATCTCGTCGGCGGGCTGACCGCCGGTGCGGTGAAACAATAAGACCAAGAAAACGAGTGAACAGCTAACACAAGAATGGGAGTCACAACGTGAGTATTACCATCAGAACAGGCCTCATGGCACTCGCCTTGCTCGGTTCGACGGCGTTGACCGTTGTTAAGGCCGAAGCCGCCGACCAGGAGATCAGCTGGATTTATTGCGGCGATAAGCTCGACGATATCCATGCGAAGTACATCAAGCAGTGGGAAGAAAAGAACACCGGCTGGAAGATCACGCCGGAAGTCGTTGGCTGGGCCCAGTGCCAGGACAAGGCAACGACGCTTGCTGCGGCTGGCACGCCAGTCGCGATGGCCTATGTCGGTTCGCGTACCCTCAAGGAATTTGCCCAGAACGACCTGATCGTCGAGGTGCCGATGACCGACGAGGAAAAGAAGGCCTACTATCCGCACATCGTCGACACCGTCACCTTCGACGGCACACAATGGGGCGTTCCGATCGCATTTTCGACAAAGGCGCTTTACTGGAACAAGGATCTCTTCAAGCAGGCTGGCCTTGATCCCGAGAAGCCGCCGAAGACCTGGGACGAGGAAATCGAATATGCCAAGATCATCAAGGAGAAAACCGGAATCCCCGGCTTCGGCCTTTCGGCCAAGACCTTCGACAACACAATGCATCAGTTCATGCACTGGGTTTACACCAACAACGGCACGGTGACGGACGCGGAAGGCAAAATTACCCTCGATAGCCCCGAAGTGCTGAAAGCGCTGGAGGCCTATAAGAGCATTGTGCCCTATTCAGAAGAAGGCCCGACGGCCTACGAGCAGAACGAAGTCCGCGCCATCTTCCTCGACGGCAAGGTCGCGATGATCCAGGCGGGTTCCGGTGCTGCCTACCGCCTGAAGGACACCAAGATCGACTGGGGCATCACGACCCTGCCGCTTGGCCCGCAGGCCAAGGGCCCGGGTACTCTGCTGATCACCGACAGTCTTGCGATCTTCAAGGGTTCGGGCGTCGAGGACAAGGCAATCGAATTCGCCAAGTTCATCACCTCTCCCGGTCCCCAGGAGGAATATGAGCTCAACGGCGAATCCGGTCTGACGCCGCTTCGGCCGTCGCCGAATATCGACAAGCTGGTGACTGAAAAGCCTTACTGGAAGCCCTTGATCGACGGCATCAGCTACGGTGGTCCGGAACCCCTTTTCACCGACTATAAGGGCTTCCAGAACTCGATGATTGCGATGGTGCAATCCGTCGTGACCGGTCAGGCTCAGCCGGCCGACGCACTCAAGAAGGCTGCTGGCGAAATCGAAGCGTTCAAGTAGTCTTCATGGGGATCGCGGGGAAGCAACAACCCGCGATCCTTCCTGATTGTGCAAGTGCTGCTGCAGCGGCGACCGGAGACAGGTTTTGGGACAGCTTTTTCTCAATAAGGTTCAGAAATTCTACGGCGACTACGAAGTTCTGAAGGGCGTCCAGCTCGATGTGAAGAACGGCGAGTTCGTTGTCTTCGTTGGTCCCTCAGGTTGCGGCAAATCCACCCTCCTGCGCATGATCGCCGGTCTCGATGCGACAACTGCCGGAGACATCGTCATCGATGGTATCCGGGTCAACGACCTGCCGCCGGTCAAACGCGGCATTGCCATGGTGTTCCAGTCCTACGCGCTTTATCCGCACATGACCGTATTCGAAAACATCGCCTTTCCGCTCCGCGTCGAGAAGATGGAGGAGTCAAAGCTCAAGGCAAAGGTCGAGAATGCGGCGCGTATTCTCCATCTTGATCAGCGCTTGCAGCAGAAGCCCGGCATGCTGTCTGGCGGCCAGCGCCAACGTGTCGCAATCGGCCGCGCCATCGTGCGCGAGCCGAAGATATTCCTCTTCGACGAACCGCTGTCGAACCTCGATGCGGCGCTACGCGCCGATATGCGCATCGAGCTTGCAAAACTGCATCGCCAGTTGAAGGCCACAATGATTTACGTGACGCACGATCAGGTGGAAGCCATGACCATGGCCGACCGCATCGTCGTGCTGGATGCCGGCGATATCTCTCAGACCGGTGCACCACTGGAGCTCTATCACAAGCCGACCAACCTCTTTGTTGCCGGTTTCATCGGAAATCCGAAAATGAACTTCCTGCCGGTTACCTGCAAAAGCGTCAGCGATGCCGGCGTGGAGGTGGACCATGGCGGGCAGACCGCCACTTTGCCGGTTGCTCCGCGCGAGGGCATGATCGGCAAGACGCTTACGCTCGGCATCCGGCCGGAGCATGTGCAGCTTGGATCCGGCGACATCTCGCTGACGGTTACGCCGACCGTTATCGAACGGCTTGGCGCCCATACGGTCGCCTACGCCTCGCTTAACGGCGAGGGCGAAAACTACTGCGCGATGCTTCCCGGCAGTGTCGGAATTCGCGCCGATACGCCTGTCGTCACGGGGATCAACGCCACAGATTGCCACCTCTTCGATGAGGCCGGCATTGCCTTCGAGCGCCGCGTGGAACTCACGGAAATTGACATGACCGTGCTTGACCCGACCGCAGCCTAGGTTATCGCCCGAGATTTGTGTAGAAAGCCTTCATGGCGGGGTCGAAGCGGATGGCTGGCAAGGCGGCGATATAAAGGGCGTGTCGAGCCCCAGTTCCGGCAGGCCGGTGATGAGGAAGCATGCGGTGCGCAACCGATGCCCCTTGAGCGGCATCGGCTCGTCGGCTCTTCAGAGCTGAACCCGTCCACGATCTGAAGACAGCGACTCATCTCCTCATCTGCCACCTTTCCGATGCCAACTGGGCTAACGGTCGAAGCCGCTTTGTGACTATTTCGCCGCCTCTGAGTGCCAATCCCCGTCTGGCTTGATTTCGACCGCGTCGTGGACCTCCTGCCAACTGTCGATTCCGCCTGGGAACCAATAAACGCTGGTATAGCCCTTCATCACCAGCCGTTTTCCAGCGTTCCAACTACCCCAGCACTCGGGACGGCAGAAAGTAACGATGGGCTTTGAGCTGTCTCCTTGCGTCAGTTCCTCTACGCGACGAAAAAAAACTTCCTCTTGCGTCGGCCCAAAAGCCGCTGCGCCGGCGCCCGGAAACCATGCTGCGCCCGGAATGGAGCGATGGGTCGGCAGCCAAAGCCGATCCTTGGGAAATTCTTCCGGCTTCTTATCGGCGGGGCCAACATCGAGAAGCACCGGATTTTTAGGCATCAGCGCCTCAAGGCCTGCCAGATCGATGACGACGGCACCTCTGAGCGTCGTCGGTGTCTGCCCCCGCATCGGGCCAGTCCACAAGCCGTTCGGCTCGCGCACTTCGGCCAAGGACCATTGCGTGCTGGCAGCGGTCAGAAACAACGCAATCGCGAGTGAGGCGGCAGCCCTCAGCAAGGTTCCAATCAGCCCCGACATGTCCGCACCTCTTAATTCGTGGCCGGAGGCACCTTGAAACTCTGTTCCCAACGCCCACCCTTGGTGTCGGACGCGACCACCTTCATCGGTCCGTCGCCGCGGGGCACAAAATTGAAGCCCATTACGGGATTTGTAGACAGGGAAATATCGCCCACAATGTCCAGGACGGTCTGATCCCCGTAGGAGACAGTCATCTTCTCGAGGTAACGCGCCGGCGTGAAATGCCGGGTGAGCTGGTTCATCTGCATTCCGCTGAAGTTCGGGTGGCGGATCATCAGCGTTGCCTCGGCAGGTTTTCCCTGCTGAATGCTTTCGGCGAATTTCATCCTCATTTCCCCCATCCCCTTCATCGCTTCCGCGTCGCTGGGGCCGGAAGGCGCCGAGCAGCCGCCTGATGCCTTCACAAAGGCGGCAGTCGAAAACAGTTTTCCGTCTTTCGTCTCGGCAACAGCGTGAACGTTTGTGTAGGTGTCGATCCGCACACGCAGCTGCAACGTGCCTGAGTCCGCGGCCGGCCCGAAGGTGACATGAGCGGCCAGCGGCGCAGGATTGTCATCGATAACAAGATAAACCGATTTGATTTTGTCCTTTTGGGGCATTGTCAGCGTGATCGGCACGAGCGCAGCATCCTGCGCGCGCTTTGGCGCATCGATTTTGATCAATGAATCGGTCGGGAGAACTTCCCGGTCGTCGAAAAGGTAATCGGCAATCAGTTGCCAGCGCTCCTCCCGCTTGGCATCCGCCTGGGACGAGTCTGCGGCGGGAACCGGCCCAGCGCAGATCGCCGTGATGAGAGCCACCCCGAAGATCGGTCGCAATATCTCCATCACTGTCTCCTCCTTCTTTCAATCTTACACTACTCCCATTCAAGCTCCTTGTAAGCTTGAATGACGTTGCGGCCGTTATAGTCATCGAACAGCGCCCAGCCCTCGCCTTCTCCCGCAGCTACCACTCGGCTGGCCTTGTCGATCTCAACGCCCTCCGCTATCGCCTTGCGTGTTTCATCGCGGAGAACCGTAAGATAGCGTACCTGTTTTGCCATCGCCGGTCCGAAGTCCACCATTGCCGGTCCATGACCCGGCACCGCGCGAGCGGCACCAATGCCTTCGAGCCGCTTGGCTTCATTCAACCATCCGGGCAGGCTGCCATCCAGCGAGGGAACGCGATCGACGAAGAGCAGGTCCGCAGGAAACAACGTTCCCGTGGACGTATCGAACATCGACAGGTCGCAATCGGTATGCGCGGTGTCATGCGCTGTGATCCGGATAATGCGATCGCCGAGATCAACTTCGCCCGCACCTTCAATCTCCCGGGTAGGATAAACAATACCGCCAACGCTTTGAGATCCGAGAACCTCGACAAGACGCTCGCGATAATGGCTTGCCCTCGCATTAAGAGCGGGGCTCAAAGCGTGATGGCCGATAAATTCCGGCTGTTCTTCAGCAAAGGCCGAAGCGCCAAAGCAATGATCGGGATGAACGTGGGATATCACAACATGCCGGATCGGCTTGTTGGTCCGTTTCCTGATTTGTGAGTGAAGCCATTGCCCGTCTGCTAGACTGCCTCCAGGATCGATCACCAGCACGCTGTCGCGTCCGATGATAAAGCCTATGTTTGCAATGCCTCCGTTGTTGGCCCGTGTGGCTTCCTCGTGCGGCGCCGCACGAATGAAGAGGCCGTTCCCAACCTCGTTCAACGAAAAGGAATCGGCAGCAAATCCACGCGCCGGCAGACAGCACAGACAGAGACCAAGCGCAATCGCCTCACGCCGCGTGAAGCAAACGCCACCGGCGGACCGTCCAGCATGATCGACCCATGTGAGCTTGTCTCTTGACATGTTTAAGACTACCACGTTGCGACTGATCTGGTAGCCGTCATTAGCTGTTGGCCGAGGAAGGGGTAGTCGAGGCAAAAGCGTTCATCGACCTGTTCATGATCGCGCTCGACACTCGTGGATGGGACCCATTTCAGCTGCATGCGATTGGGTGGTGGCAGTGCCATTTGGCTTCCGAGCGCGCCTGCACCTGCGTCTTTAAATTTCGCCACGACCGCGATGCTGCCACAACCTCCCCTGCTCGATCGGGACGTTCCGAAGGGGTACGCAGCACGCCAGCCCTGGACCATCTCAATGAAACCGGCATCTATCGTTTCGGCATTCATCGGCATCACCGGCTGCTCTGACCGGTCCGGCAACCTCGGCAGCGGGATCAGATCCTTAGATGAACGCTGAAGCTCAACATCTACGGCAGGTCCGCGAGGCAAAAGCCGAGCGGAAAAAATGGGCCTGTATCTGCATACTTTTTGGGCTTTTAGCCGAGTTGCCCGAATTGCGAAGGCTTCAGGCTTATCTACCTCGCTCTTGCTGCTGCGCGTCCGCCAGCGATGCGGCGATTGCAGCGATCGAGCGAAACAGGACGAGCGGGTCGTCCTTCGAGGGCGTGAAACCTCGGCGCTGCCAGAATTGACCGGCTTCGTGATCGACGGCGTTGACCATCAATGCCCGTCCGCCAATGAGAACGGCGGCCTGAACGCATCGCTCCAGGGCGTGTTTCACCAGACCTGTGCCAATGCCACGCCCGGCCCAACCTGTATCCGTGGCAAGCTGGCCAAGAAGGAAACAGGGAACCGGATCAGGTGGTTGCCCCGTGCGTATCGAGCGCGGCAAGATCGAAGGAACGACGGCCGTGGGGGCCAAGCCGTAATACCCGACAACGCGCCCGGCCGCGTGGACAACGAGAACCGCCGTGAAGCCCCTTTCCTGATTAGAGAACGCGCGCACCTTCAGCCAATGATCGAGCGTAGGCTTGCCGCAGGAGAATTCGGAAACGTCATGCGCCGCGGAAAGCGGTTCAGGAGCCGATAGTGTCACGGCTCACCGCTTCGCGACGTAGCCAGCTTCCCAAGGCGAGGCTCGCTTAGCCAGTTCCACCACCTCGGGAACCGGCGCAGCCGGACGGGACAGGACATCCATGAAGTCGGCAAAGCCCTCTGGGCTCATCCTGATCAGGCGGTTCTCCATCACCACCTCTTCGGCCGCGCGCACGGCCGCATCGCGCACGAAGTCCGTGCGCGACCGGCCACGCAAGGTGGCAGCACGATCGATCATTGCGACGTCCGCCTCGGGCAGACGCATCGAGATCGGGTATTCCTTACGTTCGACTGTGGTGGCCATGTCTATCTCCTGGGCGCAACATAATAATTGTAGCGTCAAATGCAATACGTTGCTAGCGTGCCCAGCTGCGCTGGCGCGCTCACGCTGCGCCCATCCGCTCCGATCAACGCCGACTATTCACCTTCGAATTCCCCGGAAGCACGCAAAACCTGGACAGCGAAGCAAAACGAGCGTGAAGAGTTGGTCGACGCGATGCTTCTCGACGCGCCCGAACTGACGTTTACGTCGCGCGGCGACCGGGACCCTGGGCTCGTCCAACTCGCCCGCCTCGGCAGGCAAATGGCGCGTCAAAACTTCGACGCGCAGATGAAAAGGCGGGGGTGAAACGGTTCCCGAAGACGCTGGGAGACGTGATTTGAAAGTCGCCATCTACGCCCGCTATCCTCCGACAATCAGCGGGACGCTTCCACCACCGACCAGCTCCGCATCTGCCGCCTTCATGCTGAAGCAGGGCTGGCAGGTGGTTGGGGATCATACCGACCACGCCATTTCCGGCACCTCCCTTCTCCGCCCCGGCATCCAGGCACTGATCTCCGACGCGACGCGTGGACGCTTCCAATTCGTGCTGGCCGGGGCGATGGATCGCCTGTCGCGTGATCAGGAGGACATGGCCGGCCTCTACGAGCGCATGGTGTCGCCACCGCGTAGAAGTGGGGCAGCCACGCTTTCCTTGGCGTTAGGGTCGCTCTTGGGTTTTGTACTACTGCAGGCTCCCGTCGCCGCCGCGGTCGGCGGCCTTGAAGTCCGTCATCACCTTGTTGAGAAACTCATTCTGGCTGGCCTTGCCGTCGCCGTTGGCGTCGATGGCGGCGAATTGCTGGGCATTCAGAACTCGGGCAACTTCATCGGAATTCAGGCTTCCGTCCCTGTTCTTGTCCATGCTCGCGAAGGCCGAGGTCATAAAGGCCTGATATTCAGATCGCTCGACCGCTCCGTTCTTGTTGCGGTCGAGGCGATCCATTTGGCCTTGGTTCATGGCCGTCGGTTGATTCTGCGCGGCGGCCGCAATGGCGGTAAAAAAAGCGAATCCCGTCAGTAGGGCGAATCTTTTCATCATTCCGGCCTTTCGCATCATTAACAGGTCAAGGCACTGCCGCCCGCAGCACCCAGCGTGGCGCCGCCGCCAACAGCCCAAAGCTGCCCGGTCCCCGAGCCAATGGTCGCGCCGACCAGACCGCCGACGACCGCGCCGCCGACCGTACCGGCGATGCAGCCGAACTCGTTACTACGTCCTCCTTGCGAGGTTGCAGCAGATTGGCAACCAGACAAGGCAAGGCAGCCTATGAGAGTAATACTTATCGTGCACTTGGTCATTTTTTCCTCCCAGCATTTCCGTTCACGTTTAAGACAGACGGCGGAGGCGCCAATGAGTGGCCTCGGACGAAGATAAGCTTCTGATTAAGTCCCTCAATGTGCGAGAGATTCTTATGCTTATCAGAAGCAACTCACAGATAAACCTGCAGCGTGCGCGATGAAGCTTCAACGTTGCTGGCTAATACTACCACTGCACATGAACGAAGACAACACTCGGGCGTCTGTCTCGACCGCTGTTGCCGAAGCGAGATCAGAAAGATGGGTTCAGAGCTCCAAGACCGGGCATAGATGAGGTGCGGCCGAGCTCGCCGCATGTCGCCTGCTGTTAACGGGTGCAACGTAAGCAATCCGAAAGCCAAACGTAACATACCGTATACTCCCCCGGGGGAGGCGTATGTTACTGCCCTAGCGCTTTCAATCGCCCTATCATCTCTCAAATTTCGGAGGACATGGCGATGACTGCAAGCGAGACGACCCCTCAGTCGATGACCAGCGCCGAAGAGCTGCGCAAACGGGCCCTCGAACTTCAGCTTCTGGAGATGGAGCGCGACGAAAAGATAAAGGCTCGCGAAGCAAAGAAACATGCCGAGTTCTTGGAGGACTTTTTCCGCAAGCAAATCAGCGAAAATGAACGCGCCATCATCAAGCGCCTGGTGATGAAAGCCGCAGCGGACGGGAAATACGAGGCGATGATCTTCAGCTTCCCGTCCAGTCTCTGCACGGACAGCGGCCGAGGCATCAACAACAACCTGCCCGGATGGCAGAATACCCTGCAAGGCAAGGCAAAGGAGTTTTACGATCTCTTTCAAGAAGTCGCAAAGCCTCAGGGCTACGGCCTCAAAGCCGTGATCATCAATTTCCCGGGAGGCATCCCCGGCGACGTCGGCTTCTTCCTGACCTGGCAGCCGCCTGTCGAATAATCCAAGCCGGCCGCCGCCAAGTGCTCGGTTGATGTTTGCAGGGCGGGAGATTGGTCGTGAAGACGATAGAAATCGAGCGAAAGTTTCTCGTATGCAACGACAGTTGGCGCACAAGCCTTGTCGTGTCGCATACGCTTCAACAGGGATATCTGTCGCGGCATCGTGAGAGATCGGTGCGCATTCGGGTGATCGACGGAACCTCGGCCCGTCTCACTGTCAAGTTCGCTTCCCGCGGTCTGGCGAGGGAGGAATACGAATACAACATTCCTGTCTTCGAGGCGTGTGAGCTTTTGCGACACGTAAACGGCACCGTTCTTGAAAAGACAAGACACATAGTCTCTCATGGCGACGCCATTTGGGAGATCGATGTCTATTCCGGCGCGTACGAAGGACTGACGATTGCGGAAATCGAAATGTCGAACGAGCACGACATACTCGCTTTGCCGGGCTGGCTTGGCAGAGAGGTTACGGGCGACCAAAAATACTCCAATCGCGCGATGGCCGCAGGTCGCTGTGTGACCGCGAGCCCTCCTGTGCCGCACGAAAGCATCCGCAGCGCTAGTCGCGGACAGTCGTCCAATTGGAGTCTGGATTGAAGTCTTTGATCCCCGCGGCCCGCTCTTCTGTCTGCGGTCCCAGGTCGCGTTCGTAGATGACGCTCACCCCATTGATGATAAATGTCTGCACGCCGGTCACCCGATATTTGACCGGCCAGGCAAGCAATGCAAAACCCGCTGTCATGTGGCCGTTGACGACATAGCTTTGCTTTCCGCCGAGCACGTTTTCTCCCTGTCCCGTCAAGATGCGATAGCGATATCCAAAGTAACCCTCGCCACGCTTGGCTTTGTCAAAGGCGGCCGTCTGGACCAGAGCACTTGCCGGGCTGTCTTCACCATACACGCTCGGATCCCAGTATAGACCGTCCACCTTGCCGGGACTGCTGATCAGCTTCTGTGCATATTCGTAAATGCCGTCCCCATCGCGATCCTCAGACGCATATTCACGCTGGGCCGCAACATAGTCCTGCATGGTCTGGATCGTTGCGAGTTCGTTGGCGCCGATGCGACGGTTGACGATTTCCTGTAGCCCTACCGCAGTATCGAATGCCCACTTGCCGTCCTTGTCCTGCGACAGGGGAAAGGGCAACGGCCACAAGACGTCTCCCACGGAAACGATCTTGCGATCTCCCAAATCCTGAAGGCGCAATTGCCGCGCAGCGCCCTCGCGGATGAGACCATAGCTTATCATGGCCTCGTTGCTGGACCGCAGCTTGGCAGCATCCAAGCCAAGGAGATTTGCTAAACCGTCAAGATCGTTGGCGCTGAGCACGGTCTTGAACCGCTCAAGAGCCGCCGAGGGATCGTTGAACGATGGCGCGGTTCCGGCTGCGAACTCCGAAAGGTCCGTCTGCATCTGGGACGTGGACGGGGCCGCGAAAACCAGGGAGAGGGCCGTTCCGAGCAGCAGCGGGATCAATTTCAACCGTAGTCTCATGGTTTGTCTCCGATCATCTCAAAAGCGAATCCCTACCGCCGGCCACCACCACCACGACCGCCGCCACCGCGACCACCGCCACCACGGCCGCCGCCCTGCATCCTCGGGGGTGGGCGATTTTGGGCAACGCGGGGCGGACCGCGATGCCCGCCTCCCATGCTCTGCCCTCCTCGCTTGGAAGCAACCGCTTCGCGGCGGCCGGACTGAACGTTGCCGAGCGCACTTGGCTGGCGTGAACGATTGTCGGGTCGCGCCGCCATCTTCTTACCGCTTGGCTTCTTGCTGGCCTTGGCGGCCGGTTTTGATGGACGGTTGGCAGCAGCGGCCGGGCGATTGCCCGCATTGCCTGGACGAGCATCCGCACGGGAGGCGCCCGGTCGATTGGCGGCGACATTTCCCGCCTGCGATCTCGGATTTGCCTTTAGGCCTTCTGCCGTACCCTTGCGGATGTCGTCAGCTCGGGCGCTGATGTCTCTGGTACCCGGCCCGACGTTGCCTTGGCGATTGCTAACCTTGTTCTTGAGCTGGTTGCGGTTGTCGGACTGAAGGCTGGACTTGATCGCCGAACGGTCGAGATTGGCGATCTGATCCTTTCCGACACTCAGCTTGCTTCGGTCCACCTTGGTCCAGTCGACGTCGTTCCACTTGACCTTGCCATTGAAATCTCGATCATTGAAGCAGTTGTTGCAGTCGATGTCGACGTCACCACCCCAATCGCCGCCCCACACGCCCCAGTCGTCCCAGTTAACGACGGCGGCCCATGCCACCCCGGTTACCGCCGCAGCGAAGAATGCGGCGCCTGGATAGTAGTAGCTGTCGTAGGAATCGGGATAGTAGGAGATCGGCTCGACCGCGTAGCCCGGTTCATAGAACATTTCCGGGGGGTACTGCGGGATGTAAACCTTCTCCGGATTGGTCGGCCTTATGACGATGTTTTCGTTCTCCGTGACAACAGTCACCTTATCGTCCGTCTTGATGATGTCCTTTGCCACCGCCTCGTCGCGAAGCTGCTGAATGGCAATGAGCACGTCCTTTTGCTGATTGGTGAGCGCACCGGCCAGCGACTGCGTCCAATCGAGATCGTTGCTCATCATTTGGACGATATCGGGATAATTCAGAAGCGAGATGACGCTGCCGTCCCACTCGTCTTTCGGCTTGAGATCCTTATTCTTCTTAGCCTCCAGGAAGCGGGCTGCCTCCACGATCTGTAGCGGAAACAGTGAAGCCGCGGAGATCGCGGCGACAAGTTCATCCGGATAAAGCGCGATGCGGGCCACAAGAACCTCAAGCTCGTCGTCGGAAAGCAGGTCAGTTTCCGTCTCGACCTCGACAGTCTGCGCGGAGGGGGGTTTTGGCGTTGGTGTCGGTGTTTGCGAGTAGGCCGGTGGGGCAGGATGCAACGATATGATTGCGAGGGCTGACAGTCCGCCGAACAGCCTGCGGGAAATTGTTTTCATGGCGCATCGATCTCCTATCAAACCAGTCTCTATGATGCGTGCCCTACGGAGATCTCGGTGTATCCGGTGGCCGCCTGAGCATCACGATTTTCGACTGGGCAAGCGCCTCTCCCATTTCCTTCAAAAGGGCATCAACCAGGGCGGAATATTCTTGCCGCCGCGCTTCCCGAAGGGTGTCGGGCAGGTGTTCGACATGCGCCAAAGCGTCCGCTGCAGCGGCCAGATCCTCGCACATGCTGTGAAATGCCTCATTCACATAAAAAAGTCGCTGCACTAGCCTCTTTTGGTCGGAGAAATGCGCCTCGGCCATCTCGAGAATGGAGACATAGGTCGAATTGCTTTTTCCCGAGGTCATCCCCACCCCTGCCATTGAAACGAGTTAAGCAGATGGCCCCATTATATAGCGCCTGCTCAGGACAGAGGCGTAACATACGCGATCCTACGGTTGGTCGGTTTCGCGACGTATCAAAACGGTTCGGATTAGCGCTGATCAAATTCCGCCGTCCTTAAGCGATCGGCCGGCACGGCCATTCAGAGTCACCCTTAAGCTCCTCTCGGTAGCGATCCGCGCCCATCGCATCGGTAGAGGTTACGCGATGTTACGGGCCTTTGAGCCAAAGCGGGCCTACTATTTGCGGTCGATGGTCGATAGCGACCAAACGGCTCGGCTGGTCAAGCCGAAAAGGAGGGGCCGTGTTTCCCGACTGTTTTGCCCTGGGCGCGCTGGTCTTCGTCTTCCTCACCTTGTTCCACGCCGTGAGCGCGATCCACGACATTCCGCATCTGATGGCCAAAGCGCGAAACAATCCTCATCAGGACGCTGTACACGTCGCGGGATGGGTCAGCCTTTTCACGCTCAATGCAATTTGGCCGTTCCTTTTTTTCTGGGCAACGATCGCCCAGAGGATCGCCCAGGGTCAATTACAGCTGAGCGGCGCATCGATCCTCCCGCAATCGCCCAAACGCGTTTCGCCCGAACAGACGTTTGGGCACGTTGACTGCTCGAAGACCCCCACGAGTACCAACTGTCCGCCGGTGTTGTCGCATAGGTCGCTGTCCATACCGAACACTGGCACCGCGTCGCAATTCTTCGGAAGCTGCTTCTGCGTATGAGCAGTTGGGTGAACTACGTGTTCCTCGAACACTAAAATGGAACGACGGTCCTTTCGACCGTCAGCGATGCGAGCACGATGGAGAAAAGCGTAGAGGAACCAAGGACAAAACGACGAGGAGCAGGCGGTGATAGGTAGTCTTCCTTTGTTGCGAGGCTTGGCCGGTTTCAGTCGAGATTGGCTCCGCAGTGATATACCAGCCGGGCTGTCGATTGCTGCGGTGGGTTTGCCGAGCGCTATCGCCTATCCGGCGATCGCCGGTCTGCCGCCGGAAACTGGCATTTATGCAAGCATCGTTGCTCCGATCGCCTATGCGATCTTCGGTCCTTCCCGTCTCCTGATTGTCGGCCCCGACGCCGCAACCATGACCGTGCTTGCGGCTGCGATGGGAGCAATCATCGCAGCCGAGCCCACTGCCGCCAACGTCGATCGGGTCGCCATCGCATCGGCACTGGCCCTCGGCGTCGGCCTCTTCTGCATTGCGGCGAAGCTGCTGCGGCTCGGGGTCCTCGCAAGCTTTCTGTCGCGTCCGATCCTTGTCGGCTTCTTTGCCGGCGTGTCGCTTTCCATACTCGTCGGGCAGATCGGTCGCTTCACCGGTGTGAAGATCGAGTCGGAGGGGTTGATCCCGCCGGTCCTCGAGATTCTCGGCAAGAGCGCCTCCATCCACTGGCTGTCGCTCGTCTTCGGCCTGCTCATGTTCGCATTGCTGTGGGCCGTCCGGGCCTTCCCCGTTAAGATCCCCGGACCGGTTCTGGTTGTCGTCATATCTGTCGTTCTTTCCGCAATCTTTGATTTCAGTGGGCGCGGCATCGCTGTCGTAGGCGACATCCCGAGCGGGTTGCCGACACTCTCGCTGCCGGCACTTTACGCGATGCCTCTCGACAAGATCGTACTTGGCTCGGCTGCGATCTTTCTCGTGAGCTTCGGCGCCGGCATCGTAGCCGCGCGAAGCTTTGGGTCGCGCACCGGCGAAGAGGTCGATGCAAATCAAGAGTTGATCGGCCTTGGCGCTTCCAACATCGCGCCGGGACTCTTCGGCTCATTTCCCATCAGCGTGTCGGATTCCCGAACCGCTATCAATCTGTCGACAGGTGGCGTCTCACAAGCCGCAGGGCTGGTTTCGGCGGCCACGCTGATTGCAGCACTTGTTTTTCTTCAAACCGCCCTGCGGATACTTCCGATACCTGCCCTGGCAGCGATCCTTGCAGCGGCGGCCATCAGCCTCATCGATGTTCACGAGCTCAAGAAGATCTGGCGCATCAGCCGGATGGAATTTGTCTTTGCGCTGATCGCCATGTGGGGCGCGATCAGCTTCGGCGTTCTCAACGGTGTGATCGTCGCCGTTGCCGCAACCCTCGTCTATTTGTTACGCAAAACGATGTTTCCGCGCGACGGCCTTCTTGGCTACATCGAAGGACGGCACGGTTTCTTCGACCTCGCCCGCTACCCGGAAGCTCGTCCGGTCGAAGGCGCGGCAGTCTTCGCAATTCAGGGCAACGTCCTGTTCTACAACGCCGATTACGTGCGCATTCGGCTGATGCAGGTGGTGAAGGAGCTCGCCGCCGGAACCAAGTGCCTTGTTCTCGACGCCAGCGCCATAACGCATATCGACAGCACCGGCGCAGCAGCGCTCGACACCGTGGCCGGGATGCTTGCGAAGCGGGATATCATCTTCGCGATTGCCGACCTGAGCGAGGAAAGCAGGGGCATTCTCGACCGTGCCGGCGTCATCAAGGCGATCGGCGCTCACAACCTTTTCAATGGCAGAGAAGAAGCGCTGCGGACGCTCATAGGCAAGTCCGCACGGCCGTGAATGCGGGTGACATGAAGATAATGGAGGAAGCGATGGACGAAGTATATGAACCGCAGCAAGAGACGCCAACCGAACGCAAAGGAAAGAACAAGAATCGGAAATCGTGGAGCTACAACAAGGAGATCAAGCGGCTGCAGGTCGAACTGGCGCATCTGCAGGCATGGGTAAAGAAATCGGGCGCCAGGATCGTCATTATATTCGAAGGGCGTGACGCCGCGGGCAAGGGCGGCATGATCAAGCGGATAACGGAGAAGGTCAGCCCACGGGTCTTTCGCGTCGTCGCCTTGCCCGCTCCTACCGATCGTGAAAAGTCGCAGATCTTTATGCAGCGCTACATTGCACACTTGCCTGCGGCGGGCGAGGTCGTAATCTTCGACCGCAGTTGGTACAACCGAGCGGGGGTCGACCGTGTGATGGGCTTCACCAGCGAAAAAAAGGCCCAGCGCTTCCTTGAACTGGCACCCCGCTTCGAGGCCGCAATCGTGGAAAGCGGCGTCATTCTGCTGAAGTATTTCCTGACCGTCAGCGAGGAGGAACAGGACCGCCGCTTCAAGCGCCGCATCGATGACCCGGTCAGGCAATGGAAACTCAGCCCGATGGATGTCGAGTCCTACCAGCGCTGGTGGGACTACACCCGCGCTTATGACGAGATGCTGCGAATGACCGACAGCAACCACGCGCCATGGTGGATTGTCCCGTCCGACGACAAGGAGCGCGCCCGGGTGAACTGCGTCTCCCACATCCTGCAATCCATTCCCTATCAGCGCGTAAAGTTCGACGCGCCCGACCTTGGAAAGCGTCAGAAGCGCCCCTCGCACTACATCGAGGATCAAAGCTTTCGGCACGTCGTACCCGACACGACCTCGTGAAAATTGGTGCCGGTCGGAACGGCGGAGGATGGGATGAGACGATGGAGCAGCCAACAACAGATAGGACGGCGCAAGGAGCCGAAGCGGGGCAACTTTCAGTAGAGGCAAGGGTAAGCGACCTCGTCAGGCTGGGCATCATCGGGCTCTTTGCCTATTGGACCATACTTCTCATCGCTCCTTTCGCGCTGATCGCCGTCTGGTCAGCCATCCTTGCGGTGGCGCTCTTTCCCATGTTCGAGGCACTTGCGAGACTGATCGGAAACAGGCCCGTAATTGCCGCGACTGTCATTGTCGTGGCCTGTCTCGTTTTGATCATCGCACCCCTGGCACTCTTTGCGGTCAACTTTGTCGAGGCGATACAGGCGTTCGTCGGTAAATTGCGAGCCGAGAACTTTACGTTGCCCGCAGCGCCGGCGACCGTTCGCGAATGGCCGATCGTCGGCGAGCGAATTTATGGCGCATGGAACCAGCTCGCAGGCGATCTGGCGGCGACCATCATAAAGTTTCAAGCGCCAATTCGTGAGGTCATGGGGGTCGTTGTCGCAAAGTTTGCCTCGATCGGCGGCGGCGTGTTGAGCTTCATCGCCTCGATCATTCTCTCGGGCATCTTTCTCACCATGTCGGCGCGCCTGGCAATGGCAATACAGGTACTGGCTAGCCGGATCGGTGGCGAAAAGGGTGTTGGCTTTGCGCGTCTGGCCGGGACGACAGTGCGAAACGTCTCACGCGGCGTCATAGGCGTCGCCTTCCTGCAGGCGCTGTTATGCGGGCTGTGCTTTGCCTTCTTTGGCATTCCGGCAAGCGGGACCTTAACTTTTGTGGTGTTCGTCCTCTGCTTGATGCAGCTTGGGCCTGCGCTCGTACTCGTGCCTGCCATCGTTTGGGCGTGGTTCTCCTGGCCGGCTTTGATCGCATTCGCCTTTACCGTCGTGGCGGTTCCGATCATGATCGTCGACAATATATTGAAGCCGATCTTGATGGCGAGAGGCCTCTCGACCCCAATGCCGGTAATATTGATTGGCGTGATAGGCGGCACCTTGTCGTACGGCCTGCTGGGGCTATTTTTGGGGCCGGTCGTTCTCAGCGTCTTCTATGAACTGCTGAAAGCCTGGGCCTGGCCGTCAGAGGCGCCGAGCGGACCGATAAGCGCTCGGGACGTGGGCGTAACCGGCGGGTCGGATAGCATGAAGACACATTGAACGCGTTTCACACCTCATCGCTCGGCGAATAATTTTTATCCGGTAGGGGAGCAGCTTTCACGTACAAGTGCTTGTTTTCATTCACTATATAGTGCAATAGATCAAAACCTCTTGCTCTATTTCGCGACAGAGTTGCTCGTATTCCCTGATCAGCGCTTCTTTCCTTGGGCTTTGCTTTCTAAAGCGGTCCAGCGCGTCGACGGCAAGGTCATAAGATTCAAAGATCTCGCCCAAAGTCTCATTGGCCTGGCCCGCCAAAACCTGACGGATATCAGGGAGCCTAAGCATTAATTTCCTCCTTCCACGCTCTCGGCTCATCGATTAAATCCGTTCCACGCACTCTCCTACGTGATACGAAATCACTGGGACTACAGATCGTTCCATCTAGGGTCTGCATCGACAGGGACGATGGAGAGGGCGCATTCGCCTATGTTCCCGGTAAGGAGCCGGGCGGAAGTCCAATGCTCAATGAGGGATTATCTTCTCTCTGTCTCGAAGTTCCGGTTGATATTTCTATTTCGCGCCGTCCCGGTCGGTCGCGTTCAGAGCCTTCACGGTGACAGCTGCAACGATGCCAGTCAGAACAATTCCCGCAAAGCCGATGACCAATGCGAGCACCCGCGCCGCGACATGTTTGGGCGTAAAGTCGCCATAGCCGATGGTAAGTCCTGTTACGAAGGTGAAGTAGAGGGCTTCGTCGATCCGCCACTCCTCTATGCGCCAAATTGCAAGCCCGCATCCAACCATTATCGTAACGATTCCGGACAGGATTGGCCAGATCACACGGAGCTGCTGGACGAGCGCGATGAAGAATAGGCGCCTCATCTGCTTCGGGCGCGGCTCGTTGCCGGTTTCTGCTGGCACGATTTTCGACCTTTCTGCGGTTCAGCGTCAGGAGAGCCGTGAAGGGCGAGCCCGGAAACATCTCGGGTCCTTGTCCGACCGCCAACGGGCGCAATGCATCCGCCCCATCCTCCTTACCGCAAGTGATGCCCCAGGACGCGGAACGTTATCGCAGGTCGACTTCACCGCACAGCCGGGGGCAAGATATACAGCGTCATGGCGAAGATCATATAAACCATCAACGCCAATACGCCGACAAACCATGCCGACCGCCCGCTGTTGGTGACGAACATTGCGGTGACGGTCGCCAGGAGCACCATCACCACAGCACCCGGCCAGAACTGCAGGTCCATCGGCGACGGGCCGACCACGTAACTCAACAAGACTAGGACGGGTGCGACGAACAAAGCGATCTGGGAAGCGCTCCCCAGTGCTATTCCCACGCTCAGGTCGAGTCGGTTCTTGCGTGCACCGGAAAACGCCGAGGCCATTTCGGCGGCTCCGCCAACCAGCGCGACGACGATGAAACCGACAAAGGCAGGGGTCATTCCGAACGCTTGGGCTGCCTTTTGCACGGACTCGACGAAAATCTCACTCACCAGCGCCACGAGCACGGTGACACCGGCAAGTGTGGCCAGGGCCAGGCCGATTGGCCATGGTGCTTCACCTGCTTGGGTATGCTCCGCTCCGGCGAAAATCTCACGATGGGTCCTGAGCGTGAACAAAAGGCCCAGTCCGTATCCGATCATGAGCAGAACGGCCAGGCCAAGGCTGAGTTTTTGGGCTGCTGCTGCAGCTGATGTCGATTCCACTCCGGCAACCGCCGAAGGCATCAGCAGGGCGATTGTGGCCAAAAAAAGCAGGCCTGATTGAAGACGCGCACTGGCGCGGTTGAACTCCTGGAAGTGGTATTTGAGCCCGCCAAGCAGAAACGAAGCTCCCAGCATGAACAGTGTGTTGGTGACGATCGCACCGGCGATGGATGCCTTCACCAACGTGTACTCCCCGGCGCGCAGGGCAGCCAGCGCGATGACCAGTTCGGTAAGATTTCCCAAGGTGGCATTGAGCAGCCCGCCGGCGGCGTCACCCGTCTTGGCGGCAACGGATTCGGTGGCGTGGCTTAGCAACCCGGCCAGCGGCACAATGGCAAGCACCGAAAGGACGAAGAGCGCCGTGTGAGCTTCGGGGACGAGTGTCGCAGCAGCGAACACCACCGGCACAGCGGCCAGTAACCATAGCATTGGGCTGTCGCGAATCTCTTTCAAAAGGGGGTTCAATTGTTCACTCCCGTTCGGTCACCTAGCCGGATGGGTCGTCACCCGCCAATGCAGTGATTGCGGGCAGCGACGACCTCTTCCAGCGCGCAACCAATGCCACTTGTCCGATCGAGCTGAAGCTCAGATTGCCTCGACCAGCTCTGCACTTCCAGGGTAGCTGACGACCGAAAACCCGTTGCTATGAAAATATCCGCACCGCCTTCGGCAAGTTTTCAGCCCAATTCATCGTTCGGTGTTCCTTGCGACATTCTTGAACGCTCACAGATACGCTATCGGCAGGGACCGCAGTTCCAACAACCGGGGCCGACTTCCTCGTCGCACCTACTCCCTTCAAAGATGATGCGTCCCTTCACTTTAACTGAAACAGTGAGGCGGCGGCATCGAAGTTACGCGATGCTACACAAATCATAGTCCAACGAAGATAATGTCCTAGAGGGTCACGAGGACCCGACGGCCCCGTCCCCGAACCCGTCGCTGCTTTATCAGGCGAATCAAATTCAGTTTTTGCTACCACTTATAGCTCTAAGATATTATAAGTTAGAAATGCCTTAAGTATGGGCATGATCCTGCTTGGGGGGGCGATCATGAACAGCGCAGAAGTCCACCCTTTCGGCGACCCTGGACCAACTGCAGAAGAAGTCTGCCAGCAACTTGAACGGATCCTTTCAAGCGGGGAATTTCATTCGTCCGAGCGGGGCCGAAGGTTCTTGCAATTCATCATAAGCGAGACCTTGGCAGGGCGATCGGAGTTCTTGAAGGCCTTTACGATTGCAAATGATGTCTTCGGTCGAGAGGTTTCATTTGACGCACAGAATGATCCGGTCGTCAGGATCGAAGCTGGCCGAATTCGAAGGCGTCTCGAACGCTATTATCTTGTCGCTGGACAGACCGACCCCGTAACGATCACCGTGCCCAAGGGCGGATATGTGCCGCGTTTCGAATACAGTCATCGCCCGGAAGTGCCGGCATCGCTAGCGCCAAGCCCCGATGCTGTGCAAGACGTCGAGGCCGTTGACCATGAACGTCCATTTCCCGGGCCTGGCCGTTCGAAATTACTGATCGCCCTCGTTGCCGGGACTTTTCTGGTGATTGCCGCAGCTCTCTATAGCTTCCTCGCGCCTGAACGTTCCGTCTCGGGCGGAGCCATCCCCGGGACATCGCCAACGGAAGCATCCGCGCCAAAGGTTGTCGTTGAAGTTTTCGGGAACGGTCGTCCCGTGGATACAACTTTCGATATCGCGCATGGCCTGAGGGACGAAGTTATCGGTCAACTCGCAAAGTTCGATGACGTCGTCGTGATCGTAGATCCATCCAGGGCCGAAGGTGCCGCTGGCTACGCGCTGCAAGGCAATATTCAACTGGACGGGGAAAGGCTGCGTTCCGTCGCCCGGCTCGTGCGTCAATTCGATGGAGCTGTGATCTGGGCCAACAACTATGATGCGGATCTTCGGGCCCAGAGCAAACTGGAGATCCAATCCGACGTCGCGGAACAGATCGCCATCGCCGTTGCGCAGCCGTATGGTGCAATTTTCCAAGCCGACACCGATACGATCGCTCGCCAGCCGCAGAGCGGAAATTGGGACGCCTATGCCTGCACACTGGCCTATTACAGCTATCGCCGGTCGATGAGCGCTCAGAGCCACAACACTGCACGCGATTGCCTGCAACGAGCGACACAGCGATTTCCAAAGAGCGCCACCTCGTGGGCGCTTCTGTCTCTGACCTATTTGGATGAGATGAGATTTCACTATAAGCTCGGCACATCGTCGTCGGTCCAGCCGCTCGAACTCGCAACCAGTGCCGCAGAACGGGCGGCAGCGCTTGCCCCCAACAATGCACGCGTTCTCCAGGCCCTTATGCTGGTGAGCTTTTTCAAAGAAGACATCGACAAAGCCTTGCAGGCCGGCGCGGCGGCCTATGCCATCAACCCCAACGACACGGAAGTTGCAGGCGAGTACGGCTTGCGGTTAGCAATGTCCGGAAAGTGGCAATCAGGCTGCGAACTGGTTTCCGGCGCAGTCAACAAGAACGCCGGCCCCAAGGGATATTATGAAGTCGGCATGGCATTATGCGCCCTCATGAGGAACGACATTCGGGCCGCGGAACTATGGTCCCGCATGTCCGATTTAGATTATAATCCTATGCATCGCCTCGTGCTCCTGTCGATCCTTGGTGCGGCCGGGAAGCCAGCCGACGCCAAGCAGGAACAGGATTGGCTGGTTGCCCACGCACCCGAGTTGATGAACAACATCCGCCGGGAAGTCTCTCTTCGCCTGCAACGGCCGGAAGATCAGGACAGCTTCTTCAGCGGACTGCGAGCCTTGGGCATCGCCATTGAGCCCCCGCAACCAGAATAAAGACCAGAACGTAGACGAGGGCCGATTACCTTCCGCGTAAAATCAGGCGCTCGCAATGCGAGCCATAAGGCAGGACGATGCGATAATGTCACGACCCTTTGAAAATTCTTTGGCGATTTGAGCAGCAATCTCGCGACGTCGAGAGTGGTCTGACGCGAAAGTCCCGATCATACTCCTCGCCGAAACGACCGTGCCATCGGAGCTTTTTATCAGGCGCACTTGCAGATGAAGGATCGTGGAGCATGACCGCCTCACTTCGGGATTGCGATCCGCAGGGTATTTTTGCATCCGAAGGATGAAAGACACTGGCATCGCGATTGTCGGGGACAGTAGCATTGTGTTTGTCGCTCTAGACAGAACAAAGCGCGTTGAAAAGTGTCGCGGCCTTCGTTCGGGAGCTGGCCGGACGTTATCCAGGAGAACCGGAATTGACACGATGATGTCTCGAATTGGACCGCTCCGACTATCTTGGACTGACAATCGAAACCGTCGCCCGCTCCTTGACCAAGCTCCGCGAAAGACGCATCATTCGCTACAACGGCAAACTGCAACGATTGGTTCGACTGCTTGACCGGGAACCCTCATGGCCCTGTCTAACGAGCGGTTCGCAGCACGGCGAGATCCTGAACCAGGACGACCCCCGCCGAGGAAGAATGGCAACAGACGCCTTTTGGAAATTCATCTGAATAGCACAGGGGTTTGGACCGATGACATACGCATCTCGCCGATGGTCAAATGGATTGCTCAAATTGGTCGTCGCAACGGTAGCCGCCGGCGCACCTCTTCCACTTTCTCAGGCCACTGATGTTCGCGCCGAAGACGATCCTTTTGGTCAGTTTCCGCTGGTCATCCATTGCAAGTACAAAGATACGTATCACGCCTTCTATGTCTCGAGGATTTCGCAAGACGGTTTGGCGACATACGTGGCGTCAGATCGAATTGCCGGTACGATAACGTTGGGCGGACAGGCAAAAGCGACTGGTGGTGAGGATGGAGGCAGTTGCGTAGGCAAGACACTTAAGGAACTTCGCGAATCTGGCCAAGCGCGAGACCTGAAGCCGTGACCGAAACTCGGCCTGAATGTCCGGCGGCTGGCGGGGCAGCGATGTCACCGCCATCTATGTCAGTGACGCTTAAAAGTGCACCACATTAAAGGCATAGGAAACCGCTTTCAAAAAGCGATCACGGCATTGCTAATAGAGTGCAGAAGCAACCGCCAGTAGGCACGCAGCCAAAGCAGCAAGACTGGGTATGATGACGGCGACCCCGGAAATCAACGCCAGCGCTGCTACCCAATCGAACGGTCTGTCAGCAGACCTGGTCATGACAGCTTTCCTCCTTTTTGTACTTTAGACAAACGATGTCTGCTCGACGCGTGTTCCATGTCCTCCCACTTCTTGTCGCGAAGGGGAGCGTCCGCAGCGTTTGTCAGCAGCACCCTTTCGGCAGCCCCGTCAAGATCGTCGTACTGGCCGCTACGCATCGACCACAGGAACGCCATGAGGCCGACGGCCCCCATGCCCAAGGCGATTGGCACGAGCCACATGAGATAGCTCATTGGACAACTCCTTTGAGTTCGAGCCCGCGAATAGAACGCCGGGACGAGCCCGTATCGCCTGACAGGCGTAAGGCATTGCCGACCACGAGGATCGATGACGTCGACATCGCAATTGCCGCCATGAGAGGCGTGACATGGCCTGTGACGGCGACTGGGACGATCAGGACGTTGTAGGCGGCGGCAAGCGCGAAGTTCTGTTGCACCAAACCCGCGGCGGCTCGCGCAACGCTGATCGCTTGCGGGATGGCCTCCAGGTTCGTGCCCAGGAACACGAGATCCGCAGCGTTCCGTCCGACATCGGCGGCCGACGAGGGCGCCATCGAGACATGCGCGGCCGAAAGCGCCGGGGCATCGTTCAGCCCGTCGCCTACCATCAGGACGTGGCGGCCTGCCGCTGCCAGTTCCCTCAGGCGCTCGACCTTGTCATCGGGGGCGGCGCCGTGGCGGTGTTCCGTGATGTTCAGCGCGACGGCGACCTTTTCGACCTCCGTGGGACGGTCGCCCGAAAGGACCTCGGTTGCCAGTCCGTGGCCTGCCAGCATTTGGATTGCGGCTTTGGCGCCGGGCCGCACTTCGTCCGCGATTGCGAACCAGCCCGCGCGCTGGCCGCTGCGCGAAAGCCACACGTCTGCCTGTTTCGAGTTATCGAACGTGCCGCTGGCGACCCACTCCTCCCGCCCCAGCCTATAGACGGTTCCGTCGATACAGCCTTCGATTCCATAACCTGGAATCTCGCGAAAATCCTCGACTTCAACTTCGGCAGGCCGCAGCGCGGTGACAGCGCGCGCCGCGGGATGTTTTGAAAGCGCGGCGAGCGCCGTTGCGGCGACCAGGTCCTGCGGCGCAACGGTGTGCTCGACGACGCGCGCGACACCGGTTGTGAGTGTCCCTGTCTTGTCGAAAACCACAGTGTCGGCCTCGGCGAGCCGCTCCAACGCACTGCCGTCCTTGATGGCGATGCCGAAGTCGAACAGCCGGCGCACGGCAACGACCTGGACCATAGGCACGGCCAGGCCAAGCGCACAGGGGCAGGTGATGATGAGGACCGAAATCGCCACCGTGATCGATTGATGCCAATCGCTCGTCAGCAGCATCCAGGCGGCAAAGGTCGCCGTCGCGAGCAGGTGGACGACAGGTGAGTAAAGCGCCGCCGCGCGATCGGCGATGCGGCGGTAGCGGGCACGGCCGTCCTCTGCCGCCTCCATCAGCCTTACCATGTCGGCAAGGAATGAATCGCGCGCCCGCCTGTCAGCGCGGACGGTAAGGGCGCCATCAAGACTGAGCGCGCCCGAAAGCACGGCTGTACCAGGGCGAACGCGTTGGGCCGTCGACTCCCCTGTCACCACCGAAACATCCAGGCTGCTCGCGCCAGAAACGACCGTGCCGTTCACAGGTACGCGGTCGCCTGGCCCCACGAAAATCATGTCTCCTGGTTCGATCTTCGTCAATTCGCGAAGCTCGCGGCTCCCGTCCGCTGCGATCACCGTGGTGCCCCTCGGCAGTAAGCGGGCAAGACCGGCAACGGCCATCCGCGCCTTCTGCCTCATCGCATGATCCAGCGTGCGTCCCGCAAGGAGAAAGAAGATCAGCGACGTTACCGCGTCGAAATAGGCGTGCGGTCCTCTGGCAAAGGTATCGTAGAGGCTCAGTCCCAAAGCCAGCAGGATACCCACGGAGATCGGAACGTCCATGCTGGCCGATCGCTTTCTCATCGAATTCCACGCTGAAACGAAGAACACCCGACCGGAATAAGCGACGGCGGGTACGGCAAGCAGCGCGGAGATCAGGTGGAAGGCATTCCGTGTCCCGGTACCGGCACCCGACCACACCGACACGGACAAAAGCATGATGTTCATGGCGGCGAAACCCGCAACCGCCGTTGCCCGCAACAATCGGGACATCTCGGGATCGCGTCCTCGGTCCTCCGGCTCCGCAAGGCAGGCGTCGTACCCGACCTCCTGCAATGCCTCGATCATCGGAGGGGCGCGGCCCCTCCATTTCACGGCGACGCGCCGGGACGTCAGGTTCAGTCGTGCTGCAATGACTCCGTCGAGGCGGTGCAACGCGCTTTCGATAGCAGCAATGCAGGCGCCGCAGCGCGCCTGCGGCACCGAGAGATCGGTCTGGAACACGCCATCACCGAGGTCGCGGCTCGCGAGTACGATCTCGCGCGCGGAACTCTCTTGCTGCGGCGCCGGCAGCGGCCTGGTTTCACTTCCCGGCGCACAGCAGCTCATCATCCAGTTCCCTCAGAACGTGCCACCGCCCTGTAGGCATGCCAGGTGGCGTGGCCTAGCAGCGGGAAGATTACGATCATCCCGACGAGGCCCGTGGCCACGCAGGCTGCAAATAGCGCAAGCAGCATCGCCCCCCAGGCTACCATCGGCGAGAGGTTATTCCATACCAGCTTCATGCTCGAGCCCATAGCGGTTAGCGCATCCACACGCTGGTCAAGGAGCATCGGCACGGAAAAGACGCTGACGGCAAAGGCAAAGGCCGCAAAAAGGCCTCCGATCGCCGTCCCCACCACAAGCATTGTCCAGCCATAAGCCGTGCCGAAGAGCATGCTGACAATGTGGTCGAGGCCCGGAAATGCCATCACACCGAAAAAGAGCGCGTAGAGAAGAACGGCGGCACGCATCCACAAAAGCACGAGCATGCAGAGCAGCAGGCCGGCGAAAAACACCTGCGCGCCGGCGCGGGGGCGCGCAAAGAGCATGGATGCGAAACCGATCCGCCTGCCTTCTTCGATCGATCGGCTCTTCTCATAGAGGCCGATCGCCAGAAACGGGGCAACGATCATGAATGCCGCCAGGGCGGGAAACAGGATGTAGTCGAGTCCGAACGCGACGAGCATCCAAACGAACGCGACAGAGAGAAGGAAGACGCCGATCCCGTATGCCAGGCTCGCAGCTGGCCGGATCCAGAAATCCCGCCAACCCGCCGAGAGCCAACGAAATCCCTCAAAAACCGGCAGCCCTCGCTTAAGGCGCGGATCTCGCGTTTCTCCGATGCCCGACGTCTCGCTAAGCAGCCAGTATGACTTGTCGGTCTCGCCCATCTCTTGTCTCCCTCAGCATGCCGGCTTGGCGGCACGATAACCGTGACCGTCGCCTGCTGACTTTGAGTGCTCGACGCAGTCAGGCTGCGACTGAACAGCGACGTAAACCAGGTGCGCATTCGCCCCGGCCACCAAAAGCAGCCCCACAGGAATCAGTGCCCATAGGAGCCACTTCGTTCGGGATCTCTTCATGTGCGCGGTCATGGCTGTTGCGTCCCCAGGTCATGGACGTAGAGCGCCAACGTCCGGATCTCGGCCGTCGTCAGCCTTTCGTCCCAGGTCGGCATGTGGCCCTGCCGGCCGCCGTGCACGGAGACAACGATCGTGTCCAGATCGCCGCCGTAGATCCAGGAGGAGTCGGTGAGGTTAGGAGCGCCGACGTCCCTTTTCCCCTCGGCGTCTTCCCCATGGCAGGCGGCACAGGTCGTGATGAACACTTCGCGCCCGGCCTTAATGCGCTCGACGTTCTCCGGCGTCGAATAGTCCGGGTGGGCCAGCGAATAGACGTAGGCGGCCACGTTCCGGACCTGCGAGCGGTCGAGCATCTGATCGCGTCCGAAGGCCGGCATCTGCCCGATCCGGCTTTCCGGGTGCCGCGTATTGATGCCGACGCGCATCGTCTGTTCGATGAGCTGTGGACCTCCGCCCCAGAGCCAGTCGTCGTCCGTGAGGTCGGGGTAGTTGGCGCGCCCCTTCCCGTCCCTGCCGTGGCAGGCCGCGCAATTGTCGCCGAAGAGCTGACGCCCGGTATTGCGCACGGTCTCCATTAGGGCCTCGTCCGCGAGAATAGCGTCATAGGGCTCGGTCCCGATGCGGCTCATCCAGCCGGATCGGGCGTGCTGTGCCTCGACGACCTGGGCCTCGACCGTCGTCTTTTGGTCGATCCCGAAAACGCCCTTGGTGTAGGTCGTTCCCAGCGGCCAAGCCGGCACGAAAAACCACCAGGCAATTGCCCAGATATGAGTCACGATCAAGAATATGAGGACGCCGCGCGGAACGGGTGTGTCCAGCTCCTTGATGCCATTCCACTCGTGGCCGGTCGTCTCGCGGCCGCTAACAGGATCGCGTTCACTCACTTCCATGGCGTGTCGTCCCGGTCGAGGATGCTGTGCTTGGCTCGGTCGAAGCGCGTCCGGTTCGACGGCCAGAAGGTGTATACGATCACCCCGAGGGCAAGGGCGATCAGATAGAAAAGACCCCAGCTCTTGGAGAAAGCGACGACGGCGTCGTGGTCCAGGTCCATATGACAATCCTCCGCCTTCAGTTTCCGGGATCCGGTTTCTTTTCGGGAGCTGCGGTATGTTCGTATGCTGCTCCCGTAAGTCTGCCGAGAACCTGCAGATAAGCGACGAGCGCGTCCATCTCGGTGACATGGGTGGTAACGCCGTCGAATACGCTCACCTGCGTTTCCTCGCCGTAACGCTCAGTAACACCGGCGGCAAAGTCCGTGTCGGGAGTTGCCTGGCCGTAGGCGTCCCGCGCGGCGTTTTCCATCATCTCATCAGTATACGGAACGCCAAGGGTACGCTGCACCGCAAGGTGTTGCGGCAGGTCCTCCATCTTCAGCCGGTTCCGCGCCAGCCAGCGATAAGCGGGCATGTTCGATTCGGGAACGACATCCCGCGGGTTGGTGAGATGAGCGACATGCCAGACGTCAGAATACTTGCCGCCGATGCGCGCAATATCCGGTCCTGTGCGCTTGGAACCCCAGAGCATCGGACGGTCATACCGGGACTCGACGGCCAGCGAGTAAGGACCATAACGCTCCACTTCGTCACGGAGCGTCCGGATCATCTGGCTGTGGCAGGCATAGCATCCCTCACGGATGTAGATGTTGCGTCCTGCGAGCTCCAGCGGCGTGTACATCCGCATGTCCCGGGCCTCCTCGACCGTCTCGTCGATGGTGAAGAGAGGAGCAATCTCGACGATGCCGCCGACGCTCGCAGCCGCAATGATTGCGATCACGAAGCCGATCGCGGAACGCTCAAGCTTGCGATGGAAGAGTTCCGGCATATCGTCATTCCCCCGGCATGGAAGCGGGGACGACAGGCGTATCCCCTTCACGCGCTACAGTAAGCGGCGCGGACCGAACCGTCATCCAGATGTTCCAGCAGCCGACGATGGCGCCCAGGAGAAAGAGCAGGCCCCCGAAAGCGCGGGCGATGTAGTATGGATACATCGCCACGAGAGAGTCGACAAACGAATAGGCAAGCGTGCCTTCCCCGGTATAGGTCCGCCACATCAGGCCCTGGATGAGGCCAGAATTCCACATCGCGAAGACGTAGATCACCGTTCCGGCGATCGCCAGCCAGAAATGCACTTCGACGAGAGACGCCGAGTACATGCGCTCGCGCCTCCAAAGGCTGGGCACCAGTGTGTAGAGCGAGCCGAAAGTGATCAGCGCGACCCATCCGAGCGCTCCGGCATGGACGTGACCAACAGTCCAGTCCGTGTAGTGCGACAGCGAGTTCACCGGCCTGATGGCAAGGAACGATCCCTCGAACGTCGAGAGTCCATAAAAGACCGCAGCTGCCATCATGAAGCGCAGCGTCGCGTCGTCCCGAACCCGGTGCCATGCGCCGTTGAGCGTCAGCAGCGCGTTGCCGGCCGACGCCCAGGACGGCACCAGCAGCATTACCGAGAAAGTCATGCCGAGCGTCTGGACCCAGTGGGGAAGCGCTGTGTAGTGCAGATGGTGGGAGCCGGCCCACATGTAAAAGAACGTGATGCCCCAGAAGCTCAGGATTGAAAGCCGGTAGGAGAAAATCGGCCGCTGCGCCCGGACGGGGAGGTAGTAATAGAGCATTGCGAGGAAGCCGGCCGTCAAGAAGAAGGCGACCGCGTTGTGCCCGTACCACCACTGCACCATCGCGTCCTGGACGCCGGGCCATATGGTGTAACTTTTGGCTTGTCCCCATGAAACCGGAAGGGCGAGATTGTTCACGATATGGAGGATTGCGACGACCAGTATGAACGCCATGAAGTACCAGTTGGCGACATAGATGTGTGGCTCCTTCCGGCGCGCTATCGTTCTGATGTAAAGGAGGAAATAGGTAACCCAGACGATGACAAGCCAAATGTCGGCGTACCATTCGGCCTCTGCGTATTCCTTGGACTGCGTGATCCCCATCATGTAGCCCGACACGGCCAGCACGCAGAACAGATTGTAGCCGAAGAGCACGAACCAGGGACTGAGTTGACCTGCCAGGCGCGTCCGCGACGTGCGCTGGACGACGTGGAAGGACGTCGCGATCAGCGCGTTGCCGCCGAAGCCGAAGATCACTCCTGTGGTGTGCGTGGGTCTCAGCCGCCCGAAACTGGACCAACCGGCGTCGAATGCGAGGTCGGGCCATGCAAGCTGCGCCGCCACCCAAACGCCCATGAACATCCCGAACACAGCCCAGGCCATGGAAAGAACGATGCCGACCTTGATGGGATCGTCGTAGTACGACGCCTCCCGGTCCTCTACCACTTCAGGCTCGAAGAGCGAGGACATGACGAGGTAGAGAAGGCTGCCCGCAAACAGCATTACGATCACACCGTGGACCCCAAGGGCGTCAGACCGCCCGACCGCGGCCATGGTCATACCGGCGATCGCCACGGCTAGCGTGATGGCGGCGGCGTGCTGGCGTTCCGAGGTGGTGAGCCGCGTGATCATTCTCTATCCTCCCGCGCCGTGCAATTCATCGCGGCACCTCCCGCAACCGTCGCGGACATCGAAGGCGCCATACGAATAATGCGCGCGCGATATCGGAAAGTGTTGCCATTGAATACAAGACGCCTCGGAGGCGTCCTTGACAACCCCCCTCGGTTATCGCGCCGGAGGAATAGCGCGCCCGCCCCCTCGCAGCCGGCGATATTTTTATGGGCAATCTACACGGGCTTCTGGCCTCGCCGCCGAGTGGATTGTGGCGGCAAGTGGCGCGAGCCACGATCGAAAAAATGGGCGCGCGCTGGGCGATCGAGGTCGGCTCGGCACCCGTCCTGTCCGCCAGCCAATCACAAATCTCGGCAAGACCGCCGCCTCCATGCCAAACCCAGCGCTCCCCGACGTGCTCCCCGCGCGTCTGGGCGGCGGGGCTGGCATTCTTCCTGTAATTTACAGGATGTTACGAGCACGCGCCTTCGTCGTCGCGTAGTCTCTCCTGGTCATTGACAAGGCTTCGTCGGGCGCGCTGACGGACAACAGGCTGGGATTGGGCGACCGGATCCTCGCGGCAACGACGGGAACGGCGGCAGCGGCGGGCAACGCCGCAGGGCTGATCCTTGCCGCTCCGTCGCGGTCGTCGACCGGGACACACGGGGCAGCTATGCCAGCGAGGCCAGCGCTCTCACCGGGCCGAGCAGACGGCCGCATGTGGTGCCCGCCTGCGGAAGCAGGAGCGCTTCGGAGATCGATTGTCGGCGTTAGCACGCTCCGACAGTCGCGCGGTTCGTTTCTGGATTGGGAACTTTCCATGCATTTACTATCAACGATTACCTCGGTTCGAACCGTCCTCTTGGCGGTGATGGTGACCGTTGCCGCTGTCTTGACCGTTTCGCCTGCAGTATCCCAGGTGCCGATGGCGAGAGACTTGCCCCCCGAAAGCGTTCAGCAGTTCATAGCGCTTTCTGCCGACCCTGCCGTTCAGAAATGGCTTCAGCAACAGGCAGCCGCCGCAAAGACCGACGCCGCTTTCGCCCAACCCGCGCAGACGAAAGTCTCCTTTGCAGAGTTCACGACCCGGTTTCGTCAGCATGTTTCCAGTCTCCTGACCGCGGCGGGTTCGTTGCATTCCGAGATCATGGCTGCCGTAGCAGTGCTCGAACGTGAAATCCAGGCAAATGGCGGAACCCGGCCCGTATTCCTGCTCGTAGCTTTCGTCGTCGCGGGCCTTGGCGCACAATGGCTGTTCCGGAAGATCAGCACCGGATGGCGATCTTGGATAGAACGTGCACCCCTAATCACCGTTCGCGACCGCGTTACCGTCGTAGGCGCGAGACTGCTGTGGGCCGCATGCTACGTCCTTTCCTTTGCCCTCGGCAGTATCGGCTTCTTCCTTGCCTTCGAGTGGCCTCCCCTCGTCAGGGAAATCGTCGTAGGCTACCTCTTCGCCGTCGTCGTCTTCCGCCTTGCCGACATGGTGTTCGATGTCCTGCTTGATCCCGGAGCTGCCACCAATGACGAACCACCAGGATTTCGCGTCATACCGCTGACGGATCAGGCTGCCATTCACTGGGCAAGACGCCTGAGCTACCTGGTGGGATGGTTTGCATTCGGCTGGGTGACAGTCCGGCTACTCGGAGCTCTCGGCTTTTCGGTGCCTTCGCGGCAGCTTGTGGCCTACGCGCTTGGGGTCGTGCTCCTCGTCATTGCGATCGAAGGCCTATGGCGGCGTCCACATGTTGTGCCGGGAGTGGAGGCGACAGGCCGCATCGGGCGCAAGTTCCGGAACTGGCTCTGGACCGCCTACTTCATAGGGGGGTGGGCGCTGTGGGTTGCCGGAGCGATGAAACTCTTTTGGATCGTCGTCGTGTGCGCCGCACTGCCGGGCGTGCTCGCGCTCAGCAAGGCCTCCATAGCCAATGTCCTCAGGTCTCCCGGCTCGCAGAATGCAAAGGAAAGGGCCACTGTCGCCTCGGTGCTCGTGGAGCGCGGCATCCGCGCGGCCCTGATCGTCGGAGCCATCCTTCTGCTCGCCAAAGCGCTCGACGTCGAATTCGCCGGCGTGACGATGCAGGACACGCCAGTACTCCGGATCGTGCGCGGGATACTGAGCGCAGGTATCGTTCTTATGGCGATCGACCTCGCCTGGAACGTGTTGAGCGTCCTTATCGACCGGAAGCTCGGCGACACCAACACGGTCTACGAAGCGGGAAGCGAGAAGGAGCGCCGACGCACACGGGTGAGAACTCTTCTGCCGATCCTGCGGAACGTTCTGATGATCCTGTTCGTCGCGGTGGCCATCATGATGGCGCTTTCCTCTCTGGGCGTGGAGATCGCGCCGCTGATCGCCGGTGCCGGCGTCGTCGGCGTCGCCATCGGCTTCGGAGCGCAGACAGTCGTCAAGGACATCATCAGCGGCATGTTTTATCTGCTCGACGACGCCTTTAGGGTCGGCGAATACATCCAGAGCGGAAACTACAAGGGCAGTGTCGAGTCCTTCAGCCTCAGATCGGTCAAGCTGAGGCATCATCGCGGCGCAGTCTATATCGTGCCGTTCAGCGAGCTTGGGGCCATTCAGAACATGAGCCGGGACTGGGTGATCGAGAAGCTGACGATCACAGTGACCTACGACGCCGACGTCGAGAAGGCACGCAAGATCATCAAGAAGATTGGCCAGGAACTCTCCGTCGACCCGGAGTTCAAGGCAGTCACCATCGAACCTCTGAAGATGCAGGGTATCGAAAGCTTTGGAGACTCCGGCCTTCTCCTGCGGATGAAGTTCATGACGCTCCCCGGAGAGCAGTTCACTCTGAAGCGGCGGGCGCTGCGGATGATCCATCAGGCCTTCCACGAAGCGGGAATTAGAATCGCGGTTCCAACGGTCCAGGTCGCGGGCGAGAAGACGGCGGATGTGGCCGCCGCGGCGCAGCAGGCCTTGACGGCTCATAAAGAGGCGGTGGCAGCCGGTGCCGGCTGAATGACCGACAAAGGCTCGTCTACGATGGGCGAGACGGGGTATAAAGAAAGGAGACTTCGATGGCGCAATCTGTTCATCCGGCCGCGATTGATCACGTGCCAGGCTTTATTACAGAGCCAGGGCAGACCGACTATCTCTTCAATGGCGTTGCCATTTTTCTGATTGTTGCCGTTCTCGTGATTGGCAACCTTTACTTCAAGCTTCATGCCGTTCCCGAACGCATGGCGCATCGCACCAACAAGGTGCAAATGGAAGTCGTGGCCGTCCTGGTGCTCATCTCGCTCTTCACGCACAACCATCTCTATTGGATTGCCGGCCTGCTGCTGGCGTTCGTTCGCATTCCCGACTTTACGAGTCCGCTCTACTCAATCGCGCAATCGCTGGCGAAGCTTGCCGGCCGTGATCCTGAAACCAGCGGTGATCCCGCATTGAAAATCGCTGAGCCGGTAGTGCCGGTCGAAGCGAAGTCAAAGACCGGTGTGCACGGAGAGGGAGTCTGATCCATGTTCGAGTTGCTGCTCTGCTCTATGCTCACCATCTTACCGGACTACCTTTATCGACGCTATGTTCAGGACAAGCGGATCGGTCGCGAAATCACGCTTTACAGTGTGTGGTACGAGTTGCGCTGGGGTATTTCCGCCTGCCTGATCCTCACCATTTCGCTGATCACCATGATCTTCTATTTCCATCCATCGACCAAGAATGTCACGGCGATATTCCGCACGGTGACGATCCTGCCGGAAACGATCGGTCGCGTCGACGAAGTCTATGTCGGCGTCAACGAGAAGGTGGTCGCCGGTGCACCGCTGTTTCGCCTGGACGACTCGCTGCAGAAAGCCGCGCTGGAGACGGCCCGTCGAAAGATCGAGGAAATCGATGCGGAATCCAAGGTGGCTCAAACCGAAATGGTCGCTGCGGATGGCCAGATCCAGGAGGCCGAGGGCGCCCTTCAGGTGGCGGTCGACGAATACGAGATGAAGTCCCAGTTGTTGAAGAACGATGCCGTTGCCCGAAGGGAAGTAGTCCGTCTGGCTAACACCGTCGATAGCCGCAAAGGTGCGGCGAGTGCCGTGCTCGCCAACAAGCAGACCCTGGAAGCCAAGATCAATATTTTGTTGCCGGCACAAAAGGCAAGCGCCGAAGCTGCGCAGGCGCAAGCCCAGGTGGAACTGGACAAGACCCTCGTTCGGGCCGGTGTTGCTGGAACCGTGCAGCAGTTCACGCTGCGTCCGGGCGATGTCCTCAACACGATGTTGCGTCCGGCTGGCATTCTCGTTCCTGCGGAAGCGGGACGAGGCACCTTAATCGCCGGTTTCGGGCAGATCGAAGCACAGGTGATGAAGCGGGGGATGATCGCCGAAGCGACCTGCATCGGAAAGCCGTTCACAATCATTCCGCTGGTCGTGACTGACGTTCAGGATGTGATCGCGGCCGGACAGTTACGTCCGACGGATCAACTTATCGATGTCCAGCAAATGGCGCAGCCGGGAACCTTGACGGTGTTCCTGCAGCCGCTCTTTCCTGGAGAACTCGATGACATCCCGCCGGGCAGCAGTTGCATCGCCAACGCCTACACGAACAATCACGAGGCGCTCGCCGACGAGAATATCAGCACGATGCGATGGCTATTCCTGCATGCCGTGGACGCCGTCGGGCTCGTGCACGCCATGATCTTGAGGATGCAAGCGATGCTCCTTCCCGTGCAGACCCTGGTATTCTCGGGCGGCCACTGAGCACGCTCTGAAGAGAAAGGACATCGCTTTCACCCAGGCGTGGCGTCCTGGGAAAGGCCACCGCAGCGGAAGCAGCCGGCGAGGCAGGCGCTGCATTCGCATACGGAAAAAAAGCTATCGGGGCGGAAGCTGCGGCGATCTACGCAGCAGCTACCACACTATAGAAATCGCCCGCCAAGGGACGCGACGAACCTGGCGCTCTCTGCGGTGGCCCACTCCGGTAGTCGCCGGCACGATGGTGAGGAGGGCGCGAAGCCGCCGAACAAGCGTTTGCGCTCGAGTCCGTCCCGACCACTACCTCACTTCTTCGACCTCCCCCCGTTTCCAGGAGTTGTCGACACTATCTCGACTCATGTCGTTCGACCTGCGTTGGAGGACATATTCGCAGGCGTGCCCTGGGACTTTTCACGCGCGGCCGACATCGCCCCGGCCTGCTTGGATGAGATCGGCGGTCACCCCTTCGAACCTGGCCCCCGCCCCTCGCTCTTGCCTAGAGCCTCGGCGACCTCGGAAACGATGTGGTCGACCAGTTCCTGCCATTCGCGTTTCCGCTCTTCCCATTGCGCCACCGTCTTATCCCGGACACCGGCCAGCGCCCGCTCGGCGTCGGCCAGATCTGCGCAGAGATCGCAGAAATCCTCGCTCCTCCCCATCAGTCTTCGGATTGCCAGTTCTGCCTGCGGAAACCGTCGCGCCGCAGCCGAGAATGCCTGCTCTTTGCGAGTCACGTCGTCATTCGTTGCCATCGCGTCACCGTTGATGGGAGATTAGGTGAGACCCTGCCGGTGGCGTAGAGAACTGCTGTAGTTTACGTGGTGTATCTGAATCAGACCCGGAAGCCGGCTCGATGTCGACATCGCAAATCGAATATTAGCAGTCGCTATTGCGCCAAGCGCGTAGTATACAGCTTCAAGTTGGACGATGCGGGCGAATGCTCCAAGTCTGCGTGCGCTGGGGGGTGCCGTGACTCATGCTGGTGCGTCAGAAGCGGTAGACATGCGGCCCCCCGAAGTGGTCTGCCGCGAGCAGATTTCGCGTATCCAGCAAAGCGTCGATTTTCACGCGACCCAAAGGGAACATCGATTTCTCGAATACGTGGTCGAGGAGAGCCTTTCGGGACGAGGCGAACGGATAAAGGCATATTCCGTTGCCGTGGAAGTGTTCGGACGGGATACTACGTTCGACCCGCAAAACGATCCGATCGTTCGCATCGCCGCCAGGCACCTCCGCCGATCCTTAGAACGCTACTACCTGACTGCCGGACAGGCAGATCCCGTGGTTGTTGGTATTCCCAAGGGAAGCTACGTACCCACGTTCTCCATGCGGATCCCGCGTGATGGCATTGGTTCCGTCGTCGCGGTAGAGGAGAATCCCACGCAGCCATTCTCGCTCGAGCAGACGGAAGCATCGAACGTCCGGGCGAGCGACCCTCCGAGCTCGGACGATGTCCGCGGCCAGCTTCAGCGGATCGTCTCAAGCCCTGAATTTCCCAAGGTGGGGCGGGCGGGAGCCTTCCTTAATTACATCGTCGAGGAAACGCTTGCCGGGCGTGGACACCGGATCAAGGGCTATTCGATTGCAATCGAGGTGTTCAAGCGACCCGACAGCTTCACCCAGGACGATCCTGTCGTGCGGATCGAGGCAGGCACGCTGCGGCGGGCTCTCGAACGCTACTATCTGGTGGCTGGCCGGAAGGATCCGGTAAGGATCGATATTCCCAAGGGCGGATACGTTCCGACTTTTGCCCGGAACGAAGCAGCACCGCCGGAACCCGTCAAGTCGAAAGCCGCACCGCCGCCTGAAGCGTTTGGTCGGCAGGCAGCCGCGTTGTGGCGCGTGAGATGGCCGGTTCTGGGTGCTCTCACGGTCGTTGCCGGCCTCGTGGGATCAGCCTATTGGCTCCCCGAGCGACATATGCCCGATATGCCGCTTCTCGATCGTCCAACCTTGGTGGTCGCACCGTTCACGAATCTTGGGGACGGGCCGAATGCCGAGCTTTATGCGCAAGGGTTGACGGAAGAACTCCTGACAGCCCTTCCGCGCTTCAAGGAAATCAAGGTGGTCGGACGTGAAACGTCGGCATCACTCCCGCCGGGCGTTAGTATGTCGCGGATCAAGGATGAACTCGGGGCGCGGTATCTGCTGAACGGTAGCATGCGGACCTCTGGCAGCCGCATTCGAGTGACGGCACGTCTTCTCGACACCTTGGACGGCTCCATCGTCTGGTCCGAGGACTACGAGAACGACCTGCAGACTCGTGATCTGTTCGCGATTCAGATGGCTGTCGCAAACAAGGTCGCCGCAACGATCGCGCAACCCTACGGCATCATGGCGCAGGTTGCTTCAGCAAAACCTCCCCCCGACGATCGTCGTGCGTACGACTGCACATTGAATTTCTATGCCTACCGTGCCGAGCTGAGCGTCGAGCGTCATGCGGACGTCAGGGCGTGTCTGGAGCGGGTCGTGGCCCGATATCCGAGCTATGCAACCGCCTGGGCGATGCTGTCCATCCTCTATCTGGACGAGGAACGGTTCAAGTTCAACTCGAGAACCGACGCGCCCCAGCCTATGCAGCGCGCGCTTCAGGCAGCGCGACGCGCAATCCAGCTCGATCCGGATAACATCCGCGCCCTTCAGGCGTTGATGACGGCATTGTTCTTCAACCAGCAATTTGCCGAGGCCATGCGCATAGGGGAGCAGGCGCTTGCGACGAACCCCAACGACACCGAGCTCATGGGTGAACTCGGAACCCGACTGGCGATGGGTGGGCAATGGCAGCGCGGCGCGGCGCTTCTGGACAAGGCGCTGGCTCTTAACCCAGGTGCAGCCGGTTACTATCACGGAACCCGCGCACTCGCCGCCTTTATGCTTGGAGACTATCCGGCGGCAGTCGCTGGAATCGGACGGGCGGATCTACAGAAGTGTTCGCTTTTTCATATCGTGGCGGCGATCATTTATGCGGAGGCGGGGATGTCGAAGGACGCCCGCCGAGCGGGAGAGACCTTCATGAAGATGCGTCCGGACTTCGTTCCGAACATTGCGGCCGAGCTCAGTATCAGAAATATCCAGCCAAGGGATCAACTGCGCTTGATCATGACGATGCGCAAGGCGGGAATCCCGGTTCCAGATGGCGTGGAAGCCGCCATCGCTGATCAGAACGCGGCGCCGCGATAGCCCGGCCCCTTGTAAACTACAGGATATGGAAACCGTGGCGATCGCACCTGCGGCCGAGGGATCGACCACTTCAAAGGTGCGATTTCCTTTTGCAGGGACCCATTCGCCGCCGATGAACAATTGCGTAGGAGCGTTGCGGACTACAGCAGCCGAGGCCGAGAGGCGAGCGGGGTTGTTTCTTGTGCGGGGTTGATTTCACGTTCAGCACCATTCTGCACCAATTTTGGTTTTAACACGCTATCAATTTAAGATTGGTCTTGCCATTGGTGTCAACGTGGATCAATTTGGTTGCGGTAATTATTGGCGAGGCTGATGAGCGTGGTATTGAAGGATTTCATCGAGGCGGAAGGTCTGGAGCCCGGGGATCGATTACCGCCTGAGCGCGACCTGGCGCTCAAACTCGGGCTGCCCCGCACCGCACTTCGACGGATGCTTGCATCTCTGGAGAAGGAGGGCCGCCTTATCAGGCATGTGGGCCGGGGGACATTTATCGCTGGCAGCGGGATAAGCTCGACGGCGCTGCGTCGCCCGCCAGGCAGTACGGGAGACGCGTTGCGCACCTATCCGGCCGAAGTTTTCGAGGCTCGGCTGATCATGGAACCCAAGATCGCTGCCTTGGCGGCGTTACGGGCGACCACGCAGGAAATCGACGAAATGCAGAAATCGATCGATCGGGGCAACGCGGCGGGAACCCTGGTCGAATTCGAGAAATGGGACGCTGTCTTTCACCGCATCATCGTCGAGGCCGCCCGAAACGGTCTTCTCGCCTCGCTCTATGAGGGTATTCACGTGGTACGGGCGGGAAATCTCTGGGGGAAAATGAAGGAGCAGTCACTCACCCCTGAGCGCATGAAGGCCTATATCGCGAAGCATCAGGCCATTCTTGAAGCCATCAAAGATCGGGACAGTGGGGCAGCCGAGCTAAATATGTACGACCACATCGTCGAAGCCAGAAAAAACATACTTGGCCCAAACACCTGATTTGGGCGATCCGACAGTGAACGCGTGTTGTCGCGTCGTCAGGTTCGGACAGGACCGGCTTCTTGGACTGAAAAGGATATTGCCGGAGGGCGAGATCGCAGTTCTGGCAGCGATCGGACCACAGCCTCCCAATTTTTCAATGCCGTGAAGGGGCGCTTGCTTGCAGCCTTCGGGTCGCACCGACGGCGAACATCGATCCGGAACGGCGCTTCCCCTTAATGTTCGAGCCGAGGTCGTGGTTTCACCCGAGCCTATGTCTTCGTCTTTCGAGGGTCGCCGCTGCCGGCGATCGTATTTGACGATGCCGACATCACTGTGCATCGCCGGCGGTGTTCCTTCAGTTGCTGCGCAAGCGTTCCCGCGGCCGAGTGGACGATGCATTTCGGCATGCCCGTCTTGCCCGAGGAAAACAGGATGACCAGCGGATGGGAGAACGGCAAGCGGCACTGAGCTGTGGCTCCAGCAACGTCACCTTCTTGCCGACATCATTGCGTCGGCGGATCAGTTTCCTTCGGCCCACGTCCCAATCAACATGGTCATGAAGCGCTCGGCTGCCGGCGAAAGCGTCCCGCCGCGACGGCGCACAATGCCGATCGTTCGCGAGATTTGAGGATTGCGAATAGGTCTCGTGACGAGGAACGGGTGCTCTTCCTGCGGTGTGGCGAGTTTCGGCAGAACCGAAATTCCAAGCCCGGCTTCCACGAGACCAAGTGACGTCGAAAGATGCGTGACTTCATAGGACCAGCGCAGTTTCAGGTTCGATTTCGCCAATGCTGCATCCAGAAGCGTACGATTGCCGCTGGATCGGTGAACCGTGATCAGCTGATAGGGCGCCAGATCGTCCCATTCGAGTTCGCGCTTCGCCGCCAGCGGATGATCCTTGCGTGCCGCAAGCACGAATGGATCTTCGATGAGCCGGTCGAAGACAAGGTCGGGATCTGAAAAGCCCATGATATTGATGCCGAACTCGACCTCCCCGCGGGCGACTGCTTGCAGACCGTCGGTGGCCGGCAAATCGAGAATGCGAAAACGTATATTGGGATATTCGGCGCTGAACTGCTTGATGACGGTCGGCAAAAAATAGAAAGCAGCCGTCGGTAAGCACGCGATCGTCACCAGGCCGCTGCGCTGGGACCCGACATCGCGAACTGCAAACAGCGACGTATCGAACTCTTCGAGCATTCGTCGCACCAACGGGATCAGTTCCGCCCCAAGCGCAGTTGTCGAGACATGGCGCGTCGTGCGCTCGAGCAAGGGCGCCCCGATTGCCAACTCGAGCTTCTGAATCCGCCGGCTGAGTGCCGGCTGGGAAAGATTAAGCGCTTCGGCAGAGCGGTGGAAATTCTCCAGTTCGACGACCGATAAAAACGCGCGCAAATCCAATATCTCGCAATTAATGCTCATGGCGCATCATTCCCTCTGATATTCGCATTTCACATATCAATCATTTTGCCGCTTACTGCAACAAAGAAGCTGATTGATCAGTAAATCACATCAGCAAGCGAGCGCAACCATGAACGACCTGATTTCCATTCCCTGTGTTCTGATGCGAGGCGGCACGTCCAAGGGGCCGTTCTTTCTCGCATCCGATCTTCCGTCGGATGCGCGTCAACGAGATCAAATCCTGCTTTCGGTCATGGGCTCCGGTCACCCATTGCAGATCGATGGAATCGGCGGTGGCAATCCGGTCACCAGCAAGGTCGCCATCGTTGGTCCACCAACCGTACCGGATGCCGATGTGGATTATTTGTTCGCCCAGGTCCGCATCGATCAGCAATTCGTCGATACCTCTCCCAACTGCGGAAACATGCTGGCAGCCGTCGGGCCGTTCGCGATCGAGGCTGGATTGGTCAAATCGACGACCAGCGTAACCCGCGTGCGTATACACAACGTCAATACCGGCAAACTGATCGAAGCCGAGGTTCCGACCCCCGATGGCCGTGTCGCCTATTTGGGAGATGCTTCGATCGATGGTGTGCCCGGCAATGCCGCACCGATCGCCCTGACCTTCATGGATGCTGCCGGGGCACGCACAGGCAAGCTTTTTCCCACCGGCAACCCGCGCGACATGATCGATGGCATCGACGTCACTTGCATCGATTGCGCGATGCCGATGATGCTGCTCGAGGCCGCCGCCCTCGGCGTGACTGGCAATGAATCAACCGCCGAATTCAATGCCAACGGTGCATTGCTCCAGCGGCTCGAAACTCTGAGGCTCGAGGCCGGCCGGCGCATGGGTATGGGTGACGTCAGCAATCAGGTCACGCCAAAGCCGGTTCTGATCTCCAAGCCTGACAAAGGTGGCGACCTCGGCGTGCGCTATTTCATGCCACATCAGTGCCACCCGTCTCTCGCAACAACCGGTGCGGTCGGTATTGCCACAGCCTGCATCAGCGGCGGAACCGTCGCCTCGCGGCTGATCGGCGACCGCAAGCCACCGGTCGTTCTCGTTCTGGAGCATCCAAGCGGTCACCTGGACGTGAAACTGGATGCCCGCGACGGCAAGACAGCTGCAGGAATCCTGCGGACGGCCCGGCGCCTCTTCGAGGGTCACGTCTTTGCAAAACCTATCGCGCAAATGGTTTGCGCTGCATAATCGAGTGGTTGCCGGGAGGGCGCCACGGATCAGGGAGGAATACACATGCGCAAACTCATACTCACCCTTGCCGCAACCGTCGCTTTTGCCGGTTCGGCTTTTGCTGAACCCGTCCGCATCAGCGTCGGATCCTACAACCTCAACAACCTGCCCTTCCCGGTCGCAGCTGGCCTAGGTCTCTACGAGAAGGAAGGTCTTGAGGTGACCGTCGAAAACTTCGCCTCTGGCGGCTCCAAGACGCTGCAGGCACTTGTTGCCGGCTCGACGGATATCGCTGTCGGCTTTTACGACCATACGATCCAGATGCAGTCGCAGAACAAGGCGGTCGTCGGCTTCGTACAGCTTGCGCGCAATTCTGGCCTGGTTCTGGCCGGCGGGAAAGACTCGTCCTTCGATCCGGCCAAGCCGGAAACGATCAAGGGCGCGAAGATCGGCATCACCGCACCAGGTTCATCCTCGGACTTCTTTGTCCGCTATTATCTGCAGCGCAACAATCTTTCGGCCGACGACATCTCGTTGATCGGCGTTGGCTCAGGCGCAGCCGCAGTCGCGGCGCTCGAGCAGGGGAAAGTTGATCTATTGGTCAACTACGATCCGGCAGCAACCTTTATCGAAGCCAAGGGGGTCGGCAAGATTTTGATCGACGCCCGCAGTGACGAGGGTGCCAAGCAGATCTATGGCGGCATCTACCCGACCTCCGTCCTCTATGCGACGCAGGTCTATATCGATGAGAACCCGGAAACCATCCAGAAGGTCACGAACGCGACCGTCAAGGCATTGGCCTGGATGAACACACATAGCGCTGAAGAGATCGTCGAAAAACTGCCGAAAGAATTCATTTCCGGCGACCGCGACACCTACGTGAAGGCCGTCCAGAATGCCAAACCGATCTTCTCGGTGGACGGCAAATTCAGCGAGGTCGACACGCAGACGCCGTTGGCCGTTCTCAAGAGCTTCAACGAAAAGGTTGCTGCCGCAACAATTGATCTTTCCAAAACCTACACGAACGCTTTCGTGGACAAGGTGACGGATAAGACCACCAACTGATCCTAGGAGGAGGCCATGTCTTTGGCTGTCGTAAATCCCATGTCTATCCCGACGGGACAGCAAAACGCAAAGTCGATGGTATCGATCGATGCCGTGACAATGTCGTTTGGTGCCTACGTCGCGGTGCAGGACGTCAATCTGACGGTTGACGATGGCGAGTTTCTCGCCATCGTCGGCCCAACCGGTTGCGGCAAGAGCACCATTTTGAACGCGATCGCAGGCCTTCTGAAACCCGCGAGCGGAACGGTGTCGATCGATAGTGCGCCGGTAAAGGGCGTCCAGAACGACATCGGCTATCTCTTCCAGCAGGATGCGCTGCTCCCGTGGAAGACATCCATTGAGAATGTCGAACTCGGCCTGATGTTCAGGGGTGTTGCAGCAGCCGAGCGGCGCGAGCGTTCGATGAGCTGGCTTGCAAAAGTCGGGCTCAAGGGCTTCGAACACCGCTATCCGCACCAACTGTCCGGCGGCCAGCGCAAACGTGTCCAGATGGCGCAAGCCCTCATTGCCGGTCCGAAGGTCATCCTCATGGATGAGCCCTTCTCCGCGCTCGACATCCACACGCGGCACCTCATGCAGAATGAATTGCTGCGCCTTTGGCAGGAAGAACGTCGCGCCGTGGTCATGATCACGCACGACCTCGAAGAGGCGATCGCGCTTGGAGACCGCGTCGCCATTCTGGCCGCCGGCCCCCGTTCGAGGGTCATCGAAAGTTTCCCGGTCGATCTCGAGCGGCCACGGGATGTGGCTGAGATCAAACTCAATCCACGCTTTATGGATCTGTATCGCAATATCTGGGCTTCCCTGCGCGGCGAAGTGGAGAAAAGCTATGAACGTCGTGACTGAACGCATCATCCAGCTCGGGATGCTGGTTTTTATCCTCGGCGGCTGGCAGCTCGGCGTAACCGCCGGCCTCATCGATGTCTTCTTCTTTCCAGCGCCGATCGACATCTTCAACCAAATCGTCAGCTGGATTGTTGACCCCAGCTTCTATCGTCATGTGTCAATCACACTGACGGAGACCGTCCTGGGTTATGTCATTGGTACCGGATTGGGCGTCGCGGCAGGCGTATGGCTTGGCCTGAGCCGCAGCGCGGCGCGGATTCTGGACCCCTTCATCAAGGGCCTGAACGCTATTCCGCGCGTCGTGCTTGCACCGATTTTCGTGCTTTGGCTTGGACTCGGCCTCTGGTCGAAGGTGGCGCTTGCGGTAACGCTTGTTTTTTTCATCACCTTCTTCAACGCGATGCAGGGCGTGCGCGAAGTCAATCCGGTGGTCCTCGCAAATGCAAGGATCCTCGGGGCCAAACGTTCCGATCTGTTGCGGCACGTCTATTTCCCCGCAGCGGCAAGCTGGATCCTTTCCTCGCTTCGCACGTCTGTCGGCTTCGCAGTGGTCGGCGCCATCATCGGCGAATATCTCGGCTCCTCCGCAGGCCTCGGTTATCTGATCGCGCAGGCGGAAGGCAACTTCGACGCGGTCGGCGTGTTCGCTGGCATCATCATCCTGGCCATGTTCGTGCTCATCATCGACCGAATTCTCGATGTACTGGAAGGCCGGCTTATCAAGTGGAGACCGAACGCCGCGGAAGAGAGAGCGGCGTAACTAACCGGATCCAGTTTTCATATGAGTGGTATTGGGGGTGCCGCCATTGGCACCCATTTTTTTCGGCCTTGAGTTCGAACGCATGACCGGCACCCCATTGAGGTGATCGATCAAAGTGCTAAAATCGTAGGCGTTTCGTGACTGCTATGTTTGGCGATGGCGTGCACTTTCGGAAACACCGCAAGCCGGACGTTTATCCGCGCTCAGGGCGCATTCCTGATGGCCGACGAGGTAAAAGCTCTTGCAGAGCTATAATCCTTCTCCCGTATCATCCCGGAGCGATGGCAAAGCCCTAAAATTCTCATTCGTCGAAGGGGGCGTCCGCGATAAGATCAACCGACGACGGAGCCCTGTATCCAGCCACCAGACGCTCGCCAAAATCCAGGACGAGGTTCGCCACTGGATAGGATGCATCAGGCCATGCTGACTTCCGATAACTAGCGCTTATCGTAAGTCAGCCATCTCGGTCAATTTTCTTCCCATCCCTAGCAGCAACCACTCACCGAGATAGGCCAGCGCCAATGCTCCCAGTTAAGCGGGACTTGAATTCTCCGGATGCAGACCGAGTTCGCGTTCCGCGCGCTCCAGACCCAGCCGAGCCGCTCTCTCCATGTCCGCACGCCACCAAGCTTGAGATAGACGCATGTCAACAGAACATCAGAGTGGTAGTCGTCGGACCGCACCTGCGCAGCCCTCTCGAAAAGCTCGGCAGCTCTTTCGAAGTCGCCCTGTTCGAAAAAGAAACGCGCGAAGAAATAGTTTGCCTCGTGCAAATCAGCGGCATTAGGTAGCAAACGCCACCAAACTCTAATTAAATTACTGAATCAAAACACAATTTTCAGCATCGAATAGATCGGATTGGCATCGATAGCGCTGATAGGTCGGCTGGTGGCTGCGACACAGCCGACGTCGGGCAGAAAGATTGGAGCGAGGTACGGTGCGTGGGAGCCGTCCGAGCGAATGCTTCATTCAAAGAGTTCGGCGTGTGTCCCAGCGGCTACGAACACAACCAGGTTCTTTCTTTCGTCTAACGTGTAGATGAGGAGAAAATCACCGCCGATATGACATTCTCGATGATCTTTCCAATCACCCGTCAGCTCGTGGTCTTTCAGTTCCGCCGGCAGAGGGCCATCGTTGTCTACGATCAAACCCACGACTTTCTTCAGTGCGACCATATCATATCGGCCAGACCTAGAAAGGCGCTCCCAATCTTTTTGAAACTGTTTGGTATGACTTGATTGCCGCGGCAGCGAAGCCCGCTTGCTGGAAGCGGACTTCGCTCGTTTCTTATCACTTGACAACCTTGCGTCCCTCGAGTGACTCAAACATCTCATCAGCAGTATCAAAATGCTTGCCGTGACCCGCCTTGATGGCTCTTGCTTCCTCCATCGCAGCGATTGTTTTGGCGTTCGGTCGAGTCAATTCGACGGGAAGAGCTTTATCTCGGGCGATCCTGGTCAAAACGATTCGGATGATATCCGAGGTGGTCAGTCCGAGACTATCGAGTACCAAGGCGGCGCTATCCTTCACCGAAGGTTCAATGCGGGCGCGTACATATGCGTTTGCAGCCATTTTTGCCTCCTTTTCGTGTTTGATATTTATGTAGCCCAACTGAGCAACATATTCAAGCTCCGTGATGGGTCGATCGAACTGGGCAGCTATGATTGTTGCCCCACACACTCGCCCGTTAACCACATGCCCGTCCTCCGATCGACTCCTGCGGAAGGTCCAGGTAAGAGCCTGCATCATGTTCAGGATGATACGCATACAGCTCTGATCTCCCCGCGGCCTTCGGCCGCCGATCCGCTGTGCCTGCCGTCGACTTCTGGAGCCTGAACATGACCTTCAACGCCATCGCTACCGCCGCCATTGCCCACCGCCCCAACGCTGCTGTGTTGTCTGTCAGTGCCTTGGGAGGGGGCTTAGAAATACGTCTGGCCTTCCTCCGGATCGCGGAGGGGTTGAGCCATGGCGAACCCCGAAGACACGCCCAAGGGCCAGCATTTCCTGCTCTCGCCAGAATGCCGAACGCTGACGGTGCTCGATCTCGCCAAGATGCGGGATACGACTGCCTACAACTGGTTTAAGCGCCTGTGGCACGAGACGGAGGGCGAGCCGTATTGCCCCAAGTGCGGAACGCTTCGGTGCCACACGATGAGCGGCAATCGCTTCAAATGCACCGAGAAGACCTGCAAGGCCGTTTTCAGCGTCACCTCGGACACGGTCTTCCACGCGCGCAAGCTGAGCTTCAAGAAGATGCTCATCGCCATCTGGTTTTCGGCGACCTCGGTGAAGGGCAAGGCGGCGCTCCAGCTCTCGCGCGAGAGCTGCGTCCAATACAAAACGGCCTGGGTGTTCCTCATGAAGCTGCGCGAGGCCATCGCCTGGCGCAGGGAGGAGATGGTGCTCGATGGCGAGGTCGAGATCGACGGCAAGTACGCTGGCGGCCAAGGCCGAGGATCGCATCGACCGCCGCCGCAAGAAATACCCAAAACATGAAGTGTCTGTGCGCTCTTGCGATCCGCCAGCGCGGGCTGGGAGGGCAGACGTTCACCCGGATCATCCGAGACGAGGACAGCAACGCAGCCTGGGCGGCCGTCGGAGATCGCGTGTCGCGGGAAGCAACGGTCTTCGCGGACGAGCATGGCAGCTACAACGACCTGGCTGGCCTGAACAAGCTGCATCGTGTCAACCACTCGAGGGCCTATCAGACCGACGATGGCACAAAAACCAACCAGGTCGAAAGCTTCTTCTCGCGGGTCCAACGGGCCTACGTCGGCATCCAACATCGGTTTTCGTTGAAATACTTCGACTGGTCCGTGGCCGGCGTGGCCAGGTGAGCAATCGAGGCCATACGTTCCAGCTGCTGGGCAAGGCACTGTCTCGCCCGACATCTCGCTATCTGTGCGGATACTGGCAGGGCAATAAGCCGCCAGACCTGATCTGGGAAGGCTAAGCGGCGACCTCCCACAGAACCTTGCGGCCGTCGAACTTACCCGATTGCCGCACGCGTCCTGCAGTCGTCAGTTGGGTGAGGACCGCCGACAGGCGGTGTGCGATGTCCGAGAGATTCGCTGGCTCGCTCGGGATGCCGAGCTTGTCCGCTTCGCTGCACAGTCGGTCACCGAAATCGGATCTCCTGCCTCGCGCAGGACCTCCAAGACGAAAGGTCGGTAATGATGTCGTCCGTAATTCAAGCCTGCGCTTCATGGTCCGCTTCCCCTTGTTGGACCTACCATTCAAATGAGACAATACGACAATGGCGAAGGCAACCTATCCTGGAGAATAGGTTTTCCCGCTCAAAAGTTTTTGATATTTGCCCTGCATCACACAACGCGCGAATGACCTAAAGCACGGCGAAATCGCTCGCGAGATTGGGGGACGTCATGGGTCGTAGGACTGACGAAGTCGGCCACCACTGGTGGATACTCAATGAGCCCGCGATTATTGTCGGAATAGCACATAGGCAGCGCCCGTCTACGAGCGTGCAACCATGAGCTTGCCTTACTCCTGCGATCCTCTCGAAGGCTCCCTGGCTGAGACAATCGAGGCGCGCCGGGACGAAATGCCGGCTGCTGACCACAATCCTGCAAACGAGATGTCGCGCGTTCTTCGGACTGCGCCAATTCATCTTGCGGCAGACCCCTCCGGCGGTGCAATCGCTCACTGGAACCACGGCCCCTTACATGATGTCGTCGAGCCCATGACCGACCACGTCATCATGGCTTACAACGGCGCGATACAGCGCATGGAACGGCGGACAGGAAGATCGATCGAGAGCGGAACGTTTCGTCGCGGGGTTGTGATCATCATCCCGGCTGGATCAAGCTCCCGATGGGATATTCCAAAACCGGTTGATGTCGTCCAGCTCTATCTTCCCCGCACGACACTGACGCGCATTGCCGACGAAACCGATACTTTCACGCCGACCGATCTCTTGGAGCGAACGGCGCATCCGGACCTCATTACATCCCGATTGCTCCTGAGCGCAGCCGATGTCCTGGAAGGCAATACGGCACTGGATGCACTGTTCAGGCAGCAGTTGACTGACCTTCTGGCCACGCGCCTGCTGGCTGCGCATACCGGCAAGGCACCTAGCTATCAGCCGGCGCTGGGCGGCCTCGCGCCGAGCGTGCTGCGCCGGGCCATCGAACGATTGCGGTCGGACGCTGACGCGGACGTCTCCCTCGGGGCTCTCGCTGCCGATGCCGGGCTGTCGCGTTTTCATTTCTGTCGCGCCTTCAAGGAAAGCACGGGACTTTCGCCTCACAACTGGCTCCGTCAATATCGGCTCGAGCAGGCCATAAACATGCTTCGCGATCCTCAAAATTCGATCGCGTTGGTCGCAGCCTCCCTCGGTTATGCCTCGCAAACAGCATTTGCAGCTGCATTCCGAAAATTGACCGGTGAAACACCGACCGATTGGCGGCGGCGCCACGGCTGACCGCAATCTCCTTTCGCCTCGCCTCAGATTCCGGACTGTGCGTTCTGGCTCAGCGACGACCATGCCGCGCGATTGCACTGGCATGGCGTTGGTCGAAGCCTCACTCGACTGCGCCTCGCAAACAGCCTTGGCCGCCGCATTTTGAAAGCTGACCGGTAAAACGCCGGGCGATGAACTGCGCCGCATCCGCTAAACCGCAATTGCTCTGCAATGGTCCCAATCCCTCTGGCGCAGCCGTAGACTTGTTTCGCTAAACCACCATTGCGCCCATACCAATGGATCCGGCGGAGACAAAGGATGGTCTGGGACACCGGTTATGGGTCAATCGCAACGAAGCGACCCGTAGCGGCTTGCATACCCGACTGTCCGTCCAATTCGATGACGGGCGCCGAAACAAATATTCTACAAAGGATTAGCACGATGACCTCCATTACAACCAGCGACGGCGTTCAACTTTTTTACAAGGACTGGGGACCGAAGTCCGCTCAGCCGATCGTCTTTCACCACGGCTGGCCGCTCAGCTCCGACGATTGGGACAATCAGATGCTCTTCTTCCTCGGCAAGGGCTTTCGCGTGATCGCTCATGATCGCCGCGGCCATGGCCGATCGACCCAGGTGAGCGACGGTCATGACATGGATCACTACGCCTCCGATGTTGCCGCAATGATCGACTACCTCGATCTTCGCAACGCAATCCATGTCGGCCACTCTACCGGCGGCGGTGAAGCCGCGCGGTATGTCGCGCGCTACGGCAAGGGTCGCGTTGCCAAACTGATCCTGATTGCGGCCGTGCCGCCATTGATGTTGAAGACCGCCGCCAATCCCGGCGGTTTGCCGATCGAGGCATTCGACGGATTGCGCAGCCAGCTGGCGGCCAACCGGTCGCAGTTCTATCGCGATTTTCCGAGCGGCCCCTTCTACGGTTACAATCGCCCGGGTGCCGAGCCTTCGCAGGCGGTCATCTCAAATTGGTGGCGTCAGGGCATGATGGGAGGCGCGAAAGCGCATTACGACGGCATTAAGGCATTCTCGGAGACGGATTTCACCGCGGACCTGAAGAGCATCACCGTGCCGACGCTGGTGTTGCATGGCGATGACGACCAGATCGTTCCCATCGGTGCCGCCGCTCCGTTGTCGGCGAAGCTCCTCCAGACCGGCACGCTGAAAATCTACGAGAAACTGCCGCATGGGCTGTGCACGACCCATGCAGATGTCGTCAATGCCGACATGCTGGCCTTCGTCACCGCCTAAGCGACGTCGCTTCAACATCCGCGCGCCATCGTTACCGACCATCTCGCCGCCCAGCGGGAGCGGCAACGATGACGCGCGGCCCTTTGAAACTAAAAACCACGGAGTAAAATAACATGAGACTTGTGATTGTAGGCGCCGGTTTCGCCGGCATGTACGCCGCTCTGTCGGCAGCCCGCCTGCGCGATATCGAAGGCGTTTCGCCCGAAGAGCTCGAAATCGCGCTGGTGTCGCCGGAACCGACGCTCGTCATTCGCCCCCGGCTTTACGAGCCGAAACCCGAGACCCTGACGGCACCTCTGCAGGATGTGTTTGACGCCGTCGATGTCGCCTACGTGCAGGGCAGCGTGGAATCGATCGACACGAAGGCCAGCACCGTAGACGTCGTCAATGCCAGGGGCGAACGAAAGTCCCTTCAGTATCATCGCCTTGTGCTCGCCACCGGCAGCCGGCTGTTCCGCCCGAATATTCCCGGCCTCGCCGAATATGCCTTCAGCATCGACAATGTCGATGACGCCATTGTCCTCGATCGCCATCTCCACGAGCTTGCGAAACTGCCGGCCTCGGCCGCGCGCGACACCATCGTTGTTGCCGGCGCCGGTTTCACGGGTATCGAGGCGGCGACCGAGATGCCTTCGCGGCAGCGGGCCCTGTTCGACAAAACCGCCAATCCGCGCGTCATTGTCATCGATCGCGGCAGCGCGGTCGCCCCCGACATGGGCGAAGGTCCTCGCCCGATTATTGAGGAAGCGCTGCGCAAACTCGGCGTGGAAACGCGGCTCAACGCCGGGGTTTCATCGCTCGACAAGTCCGGAGTTACGCTGAGTACCGGCGAGCATATCGAAACCATGACCGTGATCTGGGCAGCAGGCATGCGGGCCAATCCCCTGACCACCAAAATTCCTGGCGAGCGTGACAAGTTCGACCGGCTGCTGGTCGATGGCTGCCTGCGCGTGCCGTCCGTGCCTGGCGTCTTCGCCACCGGGGATGCGGCACGCGCTGCATGCGACGACTGCGGCAACTACGCACTGATGTCGTGCCAGCACGCCACACGCATGGGCGCCTTCGCGGGCAACAATGCCGCCGCCGAACTGTTGGGTGTGCCGGCACGGCAATATCATCAGGAAGCTTATGTCACCTGCCTTGACCTCGGTGATGCCGGAGCCCTCTTCACCCGAGGCTGGGAGCGCAAGGTGGAGATGGTCGGCGAGAAAGCGAAGGCGACCAAACAGGAAATCAACACCGTCTGGATCTATCCGCCGCAGCCCGAGCGCGCCGCTGCGCTGGCTTCCGCCGATCCGGAGCGTGTGACGGACCTCTGATCGCATCACGACACGAGCTGCGCTCCGCGCAAGAGCGCAGCTTGTTATATTTCGGCCCGCTCGTAAGGCGCCCGTCAATTCATCGATCGTTTTCTCCTGTCGGTCACGACATGGAGCTTGGCGCCTGGGCCTGCCTTGGAACGGTCTCAGACTTCCGGCATCAGGCCCCATTTTTGCCTGCGTGCGCCACTGGCATGCTGACGAGCGCGAATGACTGTGGCATGCAGAAATCGCCATCGTGGCTGATACTGTCGAAGATCCTGCAGCACTCCCCGCTCCACCCAGGCAACAGTGGCGCCCTTGAAAATGCGGTAATCGCCAAGTCGCTTCGGCAGGTCGCGTCAGCGCCCACCGCAACGGGCCATCCAGAAGATGGCGTCAATAAGGCGTCTGTTATCGGCTCGCCGGCCGCGCTTGCCGCGGCAGCTACCGGGCATCAAGGGCGCAAGAAAGTTCCATTGGGCTTCATCACGGGATCGCGATCTTCATACACGGCTGATCTCTCCTCAAAATCTATCTTGAACCCGATTTGCACCCATTCAAAGTCAATCGTCCCATCTTCAGCTCGCGGCTTGACGAATAACGCAACGCTGTTGAACGATTTTCAAAAACTCTAATGCCCAGTCGCCATCGCGAGCCGATTGGCACATGCGACGAGAACTTCCTCGCATCCACCCAGCTTGCCTCATTTTGTATCTGGCTACGATCTTATGGGACGGTGACCGAGACCGGCCGGGATTCGGCAAGATACTGGTTCCCGATCGGTGCCGGCACGAAAGCGAGGCTTTCGGCGGGCATGGCCAGCGAAAGCCCGCTTGCTCTGCATTGGTCATGAAGCAGATCAACGATCTCATTCTTGGCGGGCGTTCGAATTGCGACGCTGTCGACGCGGAACTGCAGCTCGACTTCGATTGCGATCGCGTCGATGGCTTTCAGGGCAACGACCGGCGGCGGGTCCTTGACGATCCGGACGCTGGCTCGCAGCACAGATCGCATGACTTCCTCGACAACACGTGGTCTTTGCGTTGCAGCGATGCGCACACGCAGCGCGATCAGGTGGGTTTCGTCAGGGCGGCTAAGATTTGTCACGCCCTGCTTTGCCAGGATGCTGTTCGGTAGCACGACGACATTGTTCGTAACGGTCAAAAGGTTGGTGGAGCGCCAGGTGGTTTCGATGACGCGACCCTCGGTTCCGTCGTTCAACTGGACCCAGTCGCCTATTGCATAGGCCCTACCGAGTGTCAGCGCGATGCCGGAAAAGACGTCGCCCAGCGTATTCTGTAACGCCAGGCCGAAGATGACGGCGATGACGCCGGATGTTGCAACCAAGGTGCCGACCGGCATGCCGAAGACGAAACCGATGACGGAAAGCGCCACGCCGAGATAGATGACGGCAATGGCCATATCCTGGATGAGATGTGCTTCCCGTGGCTTGCGGTTCAGTCTGACGTAGATCTGGATGAAGCCGATGATCGTCCAGGCGAGATGGGTCCACCAAAGGATTCTGGCCGATTTGGAAAGCAGCGCGGCAGGACCTTGGGTGTAGATGCCGTCGGGCCGATGCGGAGCGATGCCTCCCAGATAGAGCACGAGGCTCATGTTGGTGAAGAACAGGATCTGGACGATCAAGCGGCCCGTCGGACGGTTGCCGCCCTGGATGTGCCACACGACAATGCCGGCAATTCCCAGAAGATTGATCAGAACAAGCGGCACGAAATTGTCATTACCAAACATGGCAGCAATCACCGATTTAGGTTGGGTCAAAGAGCGGCCGGGCACCGGCACTGCGGGCCCGGCCTGATCGGCTATTTCTTGATCGGGAATGTCAGTTCTTGCTCGGCGCTATCGACGACGAAGACCGCAAGCAGCCTTGCCGGTTTGGTCTTGCTAGCGTTCTCGCTGACACCGTGGCGATCGCCCGGCAATTCCGAAAAGCTGTCACCGGCTTCATAGACCGTGACGGGCCCGTCATTGACCTGGCTGCGGATCGCCCCTTCGAGGACGGTCGCGTAAATGAAGGCGGAGGCTGGGTGTGTGTGGCCCTCCGAGAAACCGCCCGGAGCATATTCGACGAGAACGCCCTTCATGCTCTTACCGGGAACGTTCGGCAGTTTGTGGTCATAGACCAGCGTAACCTTTGCGCCCTCCCCGCCACCGGGCGCATCGTGCGCAAGAGCCGAGCCTGACAGGAGAGCCGTCAACGCAACGGCAAAACGTAATGACTTGATCATATCTATCGTCCTTTCGTGACTGAGGCATCGGGGCCGCCTATAAGACGGCCCGTATGCAGGTCGTTACTTTCTGGGCGTTGTCGCAAACCAATCATCGAAACCGATGCGGCCGATGCGAGGATGATTGTCGGAAACGAGTGAACCGTCTTCCAGTTTGGTGCCGAAATAGCGGGCGTCCGGATCCGCGACAACGGTGCGGGAATCTCCGATCGCTTTGAGGTAGCGCGCGGCGAAATCGCAGAGACGTGCGCGCTCGGGGCCGCAGATTTCGACGATGCCGTTAGCCGGCGGGGCAAGGGCCGCGTCCGTTACGAAATCGGCGACGTCGTCAGACGCGATCGGCTGCAGGAAACCCGTCGACAAGCGGGCCGTGTCGCCGACCGTGCCCTCTTGGGCGATGCCGCCGAGAAATTCCATGAACTGTGTGGAACGCACGATCGTATAGGGAATGCCGGCTGCCCGGATGATCTTTTCCTGGGCGACCTTGGCTCGAAGATAGCCGCTATCCGGCAACCGATCCGTGCCGACGATCGAAAGCGCGACGTGGTGTTTCACGCCGGCTTCGATTTCCGCTGCCATCAGGTTCTTGCCTGCCGTCTGAAAGAATTCGAGCACGGCCTTATCCTCGAAGGATGGCGAGTTCGCGAGGTCGATCACCACCTCGGTATTCTTCAGTACTTCCGCCAAGCCCTCTCCGGTGAGGGTATTGACGCCGGTTTGCGGGGCAGCGGCAATGACCTCATGCCCCTTTTTGCGCAGGCGTTCTGCAGTCTTGGAACCGATCAGGCCGGTTCCGCCGATAATCACGATTTTCATAAGATGCTCCATTTGCTGCGCGCCCGTGCGGTGCGCGTGGTTGAATAGGTGGATAGAAGGCCTTTTTGAAGCTCGGGCTTGAAGGCCGAGCTGGACACAGCCTTCAAGGATGACGCTCTGGTTGGCCTTAATTCAACAAGAGGTCAGTAGTCCCAGAAGACCGGGACCCAACGAAAGGTGTCGCCGTCGACCGCGACATGGCCAACAGAAGGAAACGGCATATGAGTTGCCACCAGCAGTTCGCCGGTCGCCGCCAGCTCCCGCAAAAGCCGGACCCGAACGCGGGCCGCCTCCTCGGGGTCATGTTCGAAGCCGTTGAACCAGTCGGGGTGGTCGAACCCGACCGCGAACACGGCGTCGCCGGCAAACATCAGACGATCGTTGCCTGAGGCCACACGGACCACGCTATGCCCGGGGGTGTGGCCACCGGTACGGGTGACGACCACGCCCGGCGCCACCTCATGCTCATCCTCGAACAGCCGCAGCTGGCTCTGATAGTCTTTGCTGAACCGCTTGGCGGCTGCCCGCAGCGCGTCAGGGAAGCCTGCGGGCATCGAAACGTGGGAGAAGTCGGGCGACTCCCAGAATTTGACCTCGGCAGCAGCCACATGGATCCGCAGGTCCGGATTCAGCTGTTCCTTCACCCCGTCGACGAGCAGCCCGCCAACGTGGTCCATGTGCATGTGGGTCAGCACGACGTCGGTCACGGATGCAAGGTCGATGCCGGCGGCCGCCAGCCGCTTCATCAACTGCCCGGCCCGCGGCAAGTTCAAGTCCGGGTCGAGGCCCAGTCCAGCGTCGATAAGGATGGTCTGCTCGCCGCTGCGCACCACGACCACGTTCAGTGCCCAGTCGAAAGCGTCCTGCGGCAAGAACATGTCGCCCAGCCAGGCGGCCCGGGCGGCCGGGTCAGCGTTGTGGCCCAACATCGCGGTTGGGAGCGGTAGCACCCCATCGCTGACCACCAGCACGTCAATCTCGCCGATCCGCACCGCGTAGCGCGATGGAACCAGCTCTTCGGGTGCCGTTCTACCGGGGTGTGAGGTGTTGTCCACTTTCATGCTTGCCTCCTGAGTGTTGTTGATGATCTGGTTCATCTTTGAAACCTCCTGCGTTCTATCTTGGTGCTAGATCCTTGGTGGCTTACGCTTCCTGGACGGGAAGCGCGGTCAATGCGGGTGAAGTCTTTTGCGATCGGCGACACACTCACTGCTGGCGTGTCCTCTGATGATCTATCGAAACCGATCTGCGGCTGCGCCAGAACGATTGCTGCCGCTGCAGAGCAATTGCTGCTGACGCATGCGCATGCTCCAATCGCCCGGGGTTTCGCCGGTTTGTCGGATGCAGCTCTTTCCAATAGCCTTTGCTATGAACATCTCGGGGCCATTGATCGAGGCTCGGCGCCCTTTCCCAAGTGGGCGGAACGGTGCCAAAACATGGATTTCCACAAGTTGCGGCCTCGCAGTGACCAGACTAGGTTGCGACGCGGGACCCCCAGCGCCAATATCGAGATTAAATCGGCTCGAAACGCTGGCGATTTCAGGTTTTATTTGTTCTGCAGGAGCAGCCGATGATGCCCGTCTGGCTGTATCGTCCCCACCCTCGGCAAATCGCGGATTTGCTGGCTTCGACAGACCGGCTCGCCGTTTGGCGCAGCGCAATCGATCATGGCCGGCAGTGTTTCCACCAGTGGCCAGAGAAAGCGTTCCCTCGCGTAATACCTCCTGTGCGCATCTCCTCTTCGATGTCGATTGAAGCAAAGTACCACTGTACGATCGCGCCGTCCGCGCCGTGCAGTGCCTGAGCACGCGTCTCGATCCAGCGATAGCCGCCGTTCTTCAGGCACCGGCGAAACCGGTTGACGAAGGGCTTGCCGGTCGCAAAGCCTTTCACTTTGCCCGCGCAAACATTGTCGGAAAGTCGTCGGGGTGAGCCACTTCCCGAGCCAGCGCATCGAAGTCCTTGATCTGCGTCGTCGGCGCACCGGCCTGGTCCTGATATCGCTTGCTGACATAGGTCAGCTCGCCCGATGGCGCGAAGCTTAGGATACTGAAGGGCACGGCCTCGATCATCTGTTCCAACTGCTGCTGGCTCCCCAGACCCAGTTATCGCACTACAAGAGATGGCGTATCACGACGTGCTTTGGACCCTGCCGCTGAAAGTAACCCTGCACTCCGGTTTGGACCGTACCTTTGACAGTGGCTACGAAGCTTCCCCTTTCCACAATCGCGCTGTCTCGGCTTGCAGGCGGGCATTAAACCGAACGACGCCCGCGGCAGTAGCCCGCGAGGCGTTTATAGCCCGCATGCCTCGAAGCTGGCATGCCGGCGATAGGGGTTGCGCCGCTGCCCTATGCTGGGAAAACCAACATGGACCCATCAACTCCGAATCTCGACAAAGCCAGTGAATCACGACCAAAGCCTTCACGCCAGGGCCCTTTTCAAAGCCTGCTAGGCATCTTTCGGCAGCACTGAGCGAACCCTTGCGATGAAGACATGGAAGTCCTGCATGAAAGTGCGAAGGAAATCAGCGGTGGTGTCATTCATGACCTCACCGTCATCGGTGATCAGCCCTGGTGTGAACTGGATGTAGGCTTCCGGGGCATTCATTTGGGGAGAGTTGCAGAAGCTAAGCACGCTGCGCAAATTCTGCTGGGCGACTGCTGTGCCTATGGCGCCCGGCGAGGTGCCGATCACCGCTGACGGCTTGCGTGTAAACGAGTTGGTGCCGTAGGGGCGGCTAGCCCAGTCGATTGCGTTTTTCAGCCCGCCAGGTATGGATCGATTATATTCGGGCGTGACGAACAGCACGGCGTCGACGGCCGCGATTGCCGCCTTGAATGCCTTGCCAGCCGGCGGGTAGTCGGCGTCATAGTCGTAGCTGTAGAGCGGCAGGTCCTTGAAGGATATCTCCGACATTTCAAGTTCGGGCGGGGCAAACCGCACCAACGCCTTGGCGAGCTTGCGATTGATCGAGGCCTTGGCGAGGCTGCCGATGAAATAGCCTACTTTATGTGTGGTCATGGCGTTCTCCAATATCACGCATGCCAAAGGAAGTATCATACCTAAGATTCATAGAAGGGTCTCTTGTCCTTTTGAGCCCAAGTAACTAACCGCCGACGAACGTGACCGTCTCGGCGAGCGGGGCGCGGCCCGTACGGGGAAAACTTACCGCGGGGTCCTCGTACCCGATCGACATGCCGCAGAAGAGGATGAGCTCCTCCGGGGGTGACAGGACCTCTGCGACCGTCTCGCGAACCTGCGACCACGCCATCTGCGTGACACTGTGCAGTCCTTCGGCGCGGAGTAGCAGCATGATGGTCTGCAGATACATGCCGACATCGGCCCATTGGGGCCGGCCCAAGTCACGGTCGATGTAGCAAAACAGGGCGGCGGGCGCGCCGAAACAGTTCCAGTTGGCGATGGCTGCCCGCTGCCGCGCCTCCCAGTCTTCGCGCGCAATGCCAAGCGCACTGTAGCGCTCCTTGCCGAAGGCGGATCGGCGCTCCGCGTACGGAGACTTCAGCTCGGTCGGGTACATCTTGTACTGCCGCTTGTCCCAAGGGTCGCCATGAGCCACGCGCTCGACGGCGTTCGTCTTGAGCTCGGCCAGCGGCGCGCCCGTCAGCACGTAGGTGTTCCACGGCTGGATGTTTGATCCGGACGGCGACCAAGCTGCGGCGGACAGCACGCGCTCAAGCACCTCCCTCGACACAGGCTCGTCCTTGAATGCGCGCACCGCCCGGCGGCTTGTGACTGCCTCATATACGTCAATGGTCGCCTCCATAGCGCCGGCCATTCGTTTCGGTCTATCGGGGTGTGAGGTATTGTCCATACTCATGGTCCTCTCCAATGAAAGAACACAAGGGGCAAAACGCCTTTAACTGACGGCTTTTCCTTGGGTTGGGTTATGGTTTGATCAGCGTTATTGCCGATCGGCTAAATCTCTTCCTTTCGCTGGACAGGTTGTTGCCGTCCTGCGGTTCTCGAACCAATCTCCAATGCGTGACCTGATGCGTTAGCTTCGGTCACAGAGTGACGTTCGGCTCCCGGTTTCCCATTCTCCTCAAGGAGCGCAACCCGGACCTGCCGGGCTCGCTAGTAGACCATCAGGACAACCGGGATATCGTCGACGCGCCTTCCATGGGGCTTTCGCCGCGCCGCTCGTAAGCGCGCTGGTCACGCAGGATCTGGAAGGCGATCGTCAAAAGCTTGCGCGCGATGGCAACACGCGCCTTGTTCACTCCTCTGATCTTCAGATGCTCGTATTGGGCGCGAAGCTGTGCATCGCTGGCAATGGCCGGTGCCACCGCCTCGACGAAAGCCCAGCGCAGCCACTTGTTGCCCTGCTTGATGATCTTGCCGTGAAAGGTCTTGCCGCCGGAGGAATAGGTCGACGGCACCAGTCCGGCATAGGCGGCAAGCTTCTTCGGATTGCGGAATCGACCGACATCATCGATCTCCGCATCGATCAGCCGGGCGAAGAACTCGCCGATGCCGGGGATCGTCTTCAACAGCTTCACATTGCCATTAACCTTGGTCATTGCCCGGATCGTTGCTTCCGACTGCTTGATCCGCACATCGATGTCGCCGATGAAGTCGAGACCGCGGTCAATCTGGATGCGGTCGATCTCCGAGACCTTGACCTGCGCCAGCTGGATGCGGCCGGCCTTGCCGAACAGGTCGCCGAGCTTCTTCAACTGCGCCGTCTGCTCCGGATAGCGATCAAACACCGTGACGATGCGGTTCTTCGTCATCGTCCGCAGCCGCACGTAAAACATCCGCTCACGCAGGGCGATGCGCAGCTCGCGGGCTCGCTCTCCAGGTGCCCAGGCCTCCGGCACCAGGTCGGCTCTGAGCAGGTGCGCCAGCACCGTCGCATCGATCTTGTCAGTCTTGATCTTGGCATCGGCGATCGCCTTGACCTTCCACGGATGGGCGAGGACGACATCATCACAAATGTCGTCGAGCCAGTTGTAGATCACCATCCAGTTGCGCGTCCTCGACAACCGCATGCGAGTTGTCGCGATAGCGTTCGAGAAAGCCGCCAAGCGACTGGCGGTCGTTCTTCACCCGGCCGGATCTGAGCGTCTTGCCGCTGCTGTCCTGCACCACCAGGTGGCTGTAGGATTTGTGATAGTCGACGCCGATATGGTAATCATAAGAGGCAGTCATGCTTCCAACTCCCTTGTTGAGATGTATGAAACCCCAATAAGGTAAGCCGAAAGGCTGGAAGCGTGACTGTCCCTCGATCATCACCTGCATCTCAGTGATCCGTTCTATCGGTGGAGGCGGCCTCTTTCATGTCACCTCCTCATGACTGTCCTGATGTCGTTCGTTATCTCCGTTCGCAATGGAGGCGTAAATCATACCGTGGTCTAGGAGGTGTACATCAAATGTATATGAGGGATCGATGCATCCGAAGGGCATGTGGCCGAAGCATCGCTGAAACCCCGCACCACCCCGACCTTGGGTACCGCCCTTGAACGGCGCGGTTGTCATCTTCTTCATCTGCAAGCCGACAGACCCGGGATTATCCGTGATGACAAGGTGGAGAGCGCCCTCATCCATGTCGAGGCGAACCACAGCGATCCGCAGCTTCAATTTAGATCGAGGTGCGGCGAGCCTTGGCGAATCCCCGATCAGTCGCGATGAACCGCTCCAGCATAGGCACGATTGAGTTGCGCGGGCAATTCCGGCGACCGCCTTTGATAGCTGCGTTCCGGCCGCACTCGTTAATTGTGCTATCTTGCGATTAAGTGACGATGCGATAAATACCGGCGGCCGCCAAAGAACGCCTTTCCTTTGGTCGGTTAGAGAATTGGCTCCATCCTCGAGCTGCCAGCCCTCGCTTCTGCAGAGCCGCCAATCCCGGATACGTGGCGACCCGAGGCCCAGGCGATACTCGAATGGCGCCCGGGTCTCGCCGTATACCTACGAGCACCGTTCGACCTGAAACTGGAGTGTGAATACGGGGAGCGATCATCGGCTTCGACCGGCTCGGGACGGTTCTATATTCGCGATCCGGGCCAATAGTAGTAGCTGAGGTCGATGCGGATCCCGTGGTGCGCCTCCACCTTCGGCGTCGATACCCAGTCGCTCCGCGCGATGCAATGCGTCCGGCTTCCCCTCTGCGGCGGCAAGCCAGGACACCTGGTCCGGAAGGCATACAGATCGCGGCCTAATATCCATGCGAACTCCATCGGAAGGACATTGTTGCAGCCCGTGTTGACGTGCACGCCGACGTCGAAGCCGTCTGCGGCATAAGGAAGAGTCTTTCTGGGCGACAAGCCGCCATTCGGGTAAACCCACGCGGTGGCGCGGTAGTATTCCCACGCGGCGAGCAAGCACCCCTTCGGCTCGGCGGGCTTAAGCCGGTCGAAGGAGTCCTCGAATTCCGCTGGGCGTGCCGTCCGTACGGAAATATTACTTCACCGGCATGACGACCGGAGCATCCTTGTTCTTCAGCAGCACAACGATAAATTTCGCCGGTTTGGACGTGCTCGCGTTGCGACTGACCAAGTGAATGTCGGAAGGGCCTTCATAGTAAGTCTCCCCTGGCGACAAGGTGACTTCTTTTTCACCTTTCACCTGCATCACAATGGAGCCTTCCAGAACGTAGACGAATGCATTTGCGTCGTGCCTGTGGATAGGGTCTGAACCTCCCGGCCCATACTCGACCGATATCATTAGCCCTTCCTTGCCAGGATAATTTGGAAGATCCTTTTGCATGAGGGATGTGACCTTTGCACCATTTTCAGCCGCAATGCCGGGCAAGGTGCCAAGTAGAGAAGCGGTCGCGGAGACAAAAAGCGAGAAGAGAACTGCTTTCATCGTCGAAATCCTTTTGGTTTGTCGAATTGTTTGCATAAATGCGTTTCGAGCTCGAACAACCCGTTGTTCGAGGCCTGGGCTTACTTCGGCTGCCGGGACTGTCGGAACCATTCCTCAAACCCGATCTTGCCGAGCCGTGCACCGTCGCCAGGCACCAGCGACTGGTCATTCAGTTTAGTGCCGAAATAACGAGCATGAACATCAGCTTCGACAGTCCGCGGGTCATTGCTTGCTTTCAGATACCGCGCAACGATCTCGTTCATGGGAGCGCGCTCGGGACCCGCAATCTCGATCGTGCCGTTGAGCGGCCTGCAGAGGACAACGTCGGCCATGGCATCGGCAACGTCGTCCGATGCGATAGGCTGGAAAAATGCAGGCGAGAGCCGCGCGACGGTACCGACAGTTGCTTCATCGGCAATGCCCTGCAGGAATTCGAAGAACTGCGTGGAATGGACGATTGTGTAGGGGATCGGCGAAGCTTTGATGAGTTTTTCCTGGACAAGTTTGGCCCTCATATAGCCGCTTTCCGGCAGCCTTTCCGTTCCTACAATGGATAGGGCAATATGATGCTTCACTCCGGCCTTTGCTTCGGCCGCCAGCAGATTATGGCCAGCCGTTTCGAAGAATTCCAAAACCGCTTTGTCTTCGAAAGAAGGCGAGTTGGCGAGATCAAGCACGACGTCGCAACCTGTCAGCGCTTCAGCAAGACCTTCGCCGGTGATCGTATTTACCCCGGAGTTTGGTGAGGCAGCCAGAACATCGTGTCCCTTGGCCCGCAACCGCGCAACAGTCTTTGAACCTATAAGGCCGGTCCCGCCGATCACAACAATTTTCATAACGGATGTCCCTCAAAAAATGAAAGTTTCGGACCATTTCGAACGCTTCGAACAATGCCGGGAGAGACAAATCCATTCTATCGTGCAAGGAGCGTAAAGTTCTAATCGCCGGGTTTAGTCGACCCATCCTCAAGTCTAGTCTAGGAACGGGTGATACGAGTGTTGCCGTCGCGCGCGAGGAAGCGTTTAACCCTTTCCCGGTTCCCATTTCCTATAGAGCGGCGACTCTCACCATGCGTCGAGCATGTAAACCCGCATTTCGGTTTCGCCATGTGAGCGAGGATCGCTCGCATGCATGTAGATACAAAAGGCGCAGCCATTGATCTGCGAGGCACGTAATTTGACGAGCTCGCCAAGACTGGGCTCCAGTCACCTCCCGAAATGGCCAGGCTATTGTGCAAACGGCGGGAAATTCGCCCCCTGCAAGATCTCCAAGCGCTTTTGGAAGAGAGCTAGAACCGTTATCGAAATATGATCGCTCCTATACCAATTCCAGTCTGGCAGGTGCGGCCAGCATGCGCGGTACCGGGTCGGTGGAAGGCCGACGAGCGAATCAAGCTGGGTCATAAATGAACGTTGCATCTCGCCTGATCTATTCAGTCGCTGACCTCCAGCGCGTGTTGCCGCGATCGTGGCGATAGAACCTATACCGAGGTATGGCTCGTACTACCTCTTGACCCCATAGATCGCAAACACGGCTCGACATAGCGTCGTAGATGCCGCGTCTAAGGCGGTGGTGAGAAGGAGAGCTAACATGGATTTCGAGCTTACCCCACACTCTGTTCGAATGGGTACCGACGACTTGGTTCCGTCACGCTACGCGCTGCGGATCGGCGAGATTGATGTACTAGTGGTCAGCGATGGTGTGCTAACGCTCCCGGGCGCGATGTTGGGCCACAACGCCGAGCCGGCTGTGCGGGCGGCCTGGCTGGATTACAATTTCCTGCCCACTGACACGCTCGATTGGGGGCTGAACGTGGTCGTGGTACGTAGCGGCGACCGGACCATACTTATCGATGCTGGGCTGGGGGACGACCCGAACTTAAACTTGCCGCGAGCCGGACAGTTGGCGCATAGATTGGAGGCCGCCGGCATCCATCTTGCGTCCGTCACCGACGTGGTGCTTACCCATATGCACATGGACCATATTGGCATGCTGCTCGTCGACGGCGTGAAGGACCAACTGCGTCCGGATCTGCGAATCCACGTGGCGGCCGCCGAGGTGGAGTTTTGGACGCACCCCGATTTCTCCCACGTCTCCATGCCGCAGGGGTTCCCGGACGCGCTGCGGGCGGCGGCCAAGCGGTTCGCGGAAGAGTACCGCAGCAATCTGCAGACGTTTGAGGAGGAGCACAAGGTTGCACCAGGGGTGGTCGTCACCCGTACCGGCGGCCACACCCCGGGCCACAGCGTGGTGCGCCTCGCGTCCGACGGCGACCGGCTGATGTTCGCCGGCGACGCCGTGTTCGCGGTCGGGTTCGAGCACCCCGACTGGTTCAACGGCTTCGAACATGACCCCGAGGAGGCGGCGCGCGTTCGGGTCCGTCTCTTGCGGGAGCTGGCGGCGAGCGGCGAACTGCTGGTGGCCACTCACCTGCCGTTCCCATCCGTCGGACATGTGGCGGTCGACGGCGACGCCTTTCGTTGGGTACCGCTATTCTGGGACTACTGACCTATTAGCTGGGTTAGGGCCGCACTAGGGCGCGTATTCACAACGTTGATGACCCCTCGCCCTAGTGCCAAAAAGATATCAATAACCCCAGCGATTGTGCCTAACACCTGCATTCGATGGTCTGGATATGTGGCATGGCCGCGAACCGCGAAGATCTTTTACTGTTTCCATGAAACGATGAAACGATCTAGACGACCGCATGCGTTTGTACAACTGGTCGATCGCTGCCTCGTACGACACCGCCCGTAACCGGCTTAGGCTTCGGCTTCCCTACAGTGAGCAGGTCGATCATCTTCGCGCCGCACCGGTTGTGCTCCGGCAGCATGCATCTGTGGGGGTTTCTGCTCGGGATCGATCCGGCATTCAAGCGGCGTGTCATGGGCGGTACATAGGGTGACGCCACCCATTTTGCTCTTCGGCCGCAAACCGCTGCTCTACCATTGCGTGGTTCGGATAGTGCTGCTTTGCTCACCGCAGCAAGTGGCCCTTCGCGGCATTTCGCAGCGACGCAACAGTACCCTAGTTCGCGCCGAACTCGCGTATCGACGCGGGCAGCGTTTCCCATGCCCGGATCAGCTCGCCGACGGAAGCGACCTCCATCTTGCGCATGACATTGCCGCGATGCAGCTTTACGGTCACTTCACTGATGCCGAGGTCGAAGGCGATCTGTTTGTTGAGGCGTCCGCGCGCCACTTCATACAGAACTTCGCGCTCGCGTGGCGTCAGCGAATGAAGGCGTTCGACGTTGCGCTTGACGATCACGGATTCCTCCCGCCGCGCAGCATCCATCGCAATGCCCCTAATCACAGCGTCAAGTAGCGTTTGGTCCCGTACGGGCTTCGTGAGAAAGTCCACGGCGCCGGCCTTCATCGCCTGGACGGTCATCGGAATGTCGCCATGCCCGGTCAGGAAGATGATTGGCGTGGGGCTGCCATTTTGGGCCAGATGATGCTGCAGGTCCAGACCGCTCACTCGTGGCATGCGAACATCGAGGATCAAGCAGCCGGGGCTGTCCAAGACGTTGGTGTCCAGCATTTCCCCGGTCGAGGCAAAGCAAACAGGCTTGAATCCGGCCGACAGGATCAACTCCGACAGCGCCTCCCGCATGGACGCATCGTCATCGACAATGATGACGAGCGGCTGCTCTGCTTCGCTTTTGCTCTGCTGTGACAGGGGCGCCAATCTCCCAACGAACGACTGGTCAACTCTCATGATCATCCTCCATGTTTCGATTGGTTAAGGCGTTGTCCACGGCAGCCAGCAAGACCTCGGCATCGAAGGGCTTGCGGAAAAACCCGCTGATGCCGCGGGCGCGATCCTGATCCGCAATCTCGTGGCGGCCGGTGATCAGGAACACCGGCAGCTCCGGCCGCACCTTCTTCACCCAATCACGAAGTTCAAAGCCGTCCATGCCTGGCATGCCGATGTCGGTGATGAGCAAGTCCACGCCCGACAGCCCGCTGATGAGTAGCGACCCCGCGGACGAGAAGCTGTGGGCAGCATAGCCCGCGGACTCCAGAAGGTCCTCCAGCGACTCGAGCAGTCTTGGATCGTCATCAACAATCGCCACGACAGGTCTTCGCTTGCTCACGCTCCACTCCCCCCTGCTCGGCGCGAGTGGGTGATCGGTATTTCCAATCGCTCCGCGATACGTACGAGATCAGCGAGCGACGCCGCTGCCATTTTGTGCATCACATTCCTTCTATGGATTTCCAGCGTGACCTCGCTGATCCCCAGCTCCGCGGCGGCCTGCTTGTTGAGAAGTCCACTCACCACGAGCGGCAGCACCTCGCGTTCGCGCCGCGTCAGGTCTAAATAGCGTTGCCTCAGCACGCCGACGTCGGCGCGTTCCGATCTCTTTTCCCGATCCTGGGCGATCGCCGCATCGATTGCGGCCATGAGGTCCGAATCACTGAAGGGCTTGGTTAGAAAATCCACGGCGCCGTGCTTGATCGCGCGCACCGAGGACGGGATGTCACCATGCCCTGTTATGAAAACGATCGGCGGATGTTCGCCCGCGGCGATCTGCCTCTGCAGATCGAGGCCGTTGATATCCGGCAATTCAACGTCGAGGATGAGGCAGGAAGGGACGTCCGGCTTGTCCGCGCTGACATAATCGCCGGCCGATCCGAATGCGATGGCGCGCATGCCGTGGGAGGCAAGCAGCTCGCTGAGCGCCTCTCGCATGCGTTCATCGTCATCCACGATGAAGACGATTTGATCGTCCGTCGCCATCACTCTGCTCCCACTTCATCGGGTAAAGTGAAGACGAAGGTCGCTCCATGCGGTTGGTTCTTCTCCGCCCACAGCCGTCCGCCGTGAGACTCGACAATCGAACGACAGATCGCGAGCCCCATGCCCATCCCGTGCGCTTTCGTCGTAAAGAACGGCTCGAATATCTTGTCAGGAGATTCGACGCCCCGACCGAGATCACTGATCTCGGTCTCGACCGCGTGCCCCCTCCGCCGCGCGCGAATCCGAAGAACTCTGTCAGTCGTAATGGTATCCATGGCCTCCATGCCGTTGCGAATAAGATTGACGAGAACCTGCTGGATCTGGACCCGATCGAGCGCGACAGGCGGAAGGTTGCTTTCGACATCAACGTCCATACGGACGCGCCGCCGCGCCGCCTCCTCAGCGGTTAGGTCACGCGCATCCGCGATGACGCTGCCCAGTGCCGTGGCATGCCTCCTTTCGACCGACTGCTTGAATAAGGCGCGGATGCGGCTCACGACGTCGGCGGCGGCATTTGCGTCACGAATGATGCGCTCCACCGTCTTTTGCGCGCGCTCGAGATTTGGCGGTTCAGCCGTGAGCCAGCGCTGGCAGGCGTGCGAGTTCGCTACGACGGCCGCTAACGGCTGGTTTACCTCGTGTGCTATAGAAGCCGAAAGCTCAGCAAGGCTCGCCGCCTGACTCGCACGCGCAAGGCTCTCTTGCGCCAGACGCAGCTCTTCTTGCGCGCGAATCTCACCGTCGATGTCCAGGCAGATGACGTTCCACTGCACGATGGCGCCTTCGGCGTTGCGCATCGCCGCGGCACGAGTATCGACCCAGCGATATTCGCCATCGAAGCGCCGCAGACGGTGCTTCCGGGCATACGGCTCGCCGGTGGACAATGAATGGGCATATCTCTCTTTGACCCCTGCCACGTCGTCGGGATGAACACCGGCATCGAGTGTGCCGGCCAAGCGAGACTTCCCGGTTCCGTCCAATTCTTCAAGCTCATACCCGAGGAATTCGCGGAGCTGTCGACTGCGATATAACGGCTCGCCGTCGGGCGCAGCGCAATCGATCATTACCGGTAGCGTTTCAACGAGCTCCCACAGCGAGCGCTCTCTCTCGTGCAGCGCCTCCTGAGAAGTCACAAAATCGTGGATATCGACGTTGGCGCCGTACCACCGGATGATTCGGCCGCTCTCATCGCGGAGCGGATCCGCACGCCCCTCTGTCCAGCGGTATGAACCATCCCATCGGCGGTTGCGAAATTTCAACTCGAATGCTTCACCCGTGCTGAAGGAGTGGGTTAGGGCGCGCTCCAAAGGGATCCTGTCGTCAGGATGAACGATGGCCTGAATTGCTCCGGCGAGTCCTTGCTCGGCATCAAAATCCTCCAGTTTCAGGCCGATATAATCCATCATGGTCTTGTTGATGTATGCGGGCTCGCCCCCGGGCGTTACGCACCAAATCTGTACTGGCACTGTGTCAATGAGTTGCTGAAGCTGCCGCTCGCTGCGTCGCAGAGCCTCCTCGACGCGCAGCTGATCGTCGATGTCATGGGAGAGGCCGTACCATTGGAGGATGCGCCCGCTCTCATCGAGCAGCGGCTCCGCGCTGCCTTCCACCCAGCGGTAGACGCCATCCGCACGCCGCAGGCGATAAGTCTTGGAGAAGCGCTCTCCGGTTACGAAAGAATGGTTGAGCGCTTCCCTAAGGCTGGCCGCATCATCGGGATGGACGGCGGCTTCTATGATGGCTGCCAGCCGGCTCATGCCCGGTTTGTCCAAATCCCCTACATCCAGACCGAAAAAGTCAATCAAGCGCTTGTTGAAGAAGGTTGGCTCGCCCTCCGGACTTAACCGCCAGAGCAGGCTCGGAACCATATCCACGAGCTGCGAGAGCTCCCGCTCCCGGTCGCGGAGCGCTTCCTGTGCGCGCATCTCATCGTCGATTTCGATGGAAATTACATACCATTGCGCAATCGCTCCGTGTTGATCCCGCAGCGGTTCTCCGCGGCCATCAACCCAGCGATATGCGCCGTCCGCACGGCGCATGCGATATTTCATGGAGAAGGACTCGCCGGTAACGAAGGAGTGGCGGGCCGTCTGTAGCAGGCTAACTGCATCATCGGGATGGACGAGGCCCTGTATGATTGCAGCCAGCCGGCTCATGCCAGGCTTGTCCAAATCCCCTACATCCAGACCGAAAAAGTCAATCAAACGCTTGTTGAAGAAGGTCGGCTCGCCTGCGGGCGTCAGACGCCTGATCTGGACTGGAACCATGTTCACGAGCTGCGATAACTCCCGCTCCCGGTCGCGCAACTCCTCCACGCTTTGGCGCAGTGTGAGCACCGCCAGCTGATGCTGCCGGGATATGGCGGCCACGATGAGCGCCGAAAATGCCGAGACGGCCAGAAAAAGCTGCAGCATGACCTGCTTATGCTTCTGGGACTCAGGATCGCCGGCAAATTGACTGGCGCCGGATATCGTGAATACCGCCGTGATCATAGCGAGGAGAGTTAAGCTGACCGCGGCGCCTTTGAACTCAAAGCGCACTGCGGCCCAAAGAAGAGGCGGCATGATGATGTAGGCGAAGGGCAGGTAACCGCTCAAGGAAAGCGCAGCGACACCAAGAAAGATCAGCCCCAGGACACAAGCTTCCATCCATTGCGCCGCCGAGAGCTGGGCCTTGCCGCGCCAGTTCTGCAATACGACCAGCGCCAGTGGTGCCACGATCAAGACACCGGTTGCGTCTCCGATCCACCAAAGAGGCCAGGCAGTTGTGAAGGATTGCGATTGTATGCCAAACCACTCAAGTGTCGCGCTTCCCACCGTAGCGCTTATGACTGGCGCAATTCCAGCGCCCAGTACCACGAATGCGAGAACTTCCTGCAAGGTTTCCAGCCGCACCGGCCGCCCGCAGATCCGCATCACCAGCCATGCGCCGGCCGCCGCTTCAAGAGCGTTGCCGGCGTAGATCAGGACAGCGGCAGGCAACGGACTATGGAACCACAGGAAATTGCTAAACAGTTCCGCCAGTAGGCCCCCCAGCACCCACCACGGCCAGCTGTGCCTGGAAGCAAGGATAAGCGTAGCCATTAAAAGCCCGCCCGGAGGCCAAATGGAAATACCTGTTCCGGGTACGATTGCGAGCGACTGAGCGAAACCGCAGCCCAGAACATAGGCTGCGACAAAAAATCCCAGATGCAAAAATTTGGGGCGGTGCGACCAGACGCATATCATTGGCTTCTCCTGCCGGACAAAAACCCGAGGGCTATCAGCGCGCTTCCTATAGCACTTGTTCTCCAATATCTGGCCTGGCGAATCATACGCCCACCCTAATCCGGTCACGGCCCAACCGCACCTCATGGAAATCCATGAGATGAAGTGGATATCTGCGGATCTGATCGGCGGATTCACACCAAGAATGCGTAACACAGCCGACGACATGGTGAACACGACGGCAATTTACATCGATACACCCGAGGCCTTGCATGAGCTCCCACGACAGCAAGTCGAGCTGCGGTAAAAGGCCAAGCCGCAACAGCGAACGACCACCGAATCTGGCGACCGAGCAGAGCGTCACGAATGAACTAGTATTCTTACCAGCAAGGCGGATGCCGAGAAAATCGCCCGCAAATATCTTGAGCGCGTCCGCATTCTCGACCAGACTGAAGAGTACCCGGCCAGCGTTCGGGCGGGCAGCAGCACGCGTAGCCATTGCGCGCGCTCTGCATGGAGCCCAAAGCCAACGTGTTCGATGAGCCGACCAGCGCACTTAATCTGGAAATGGTCAAGGAAGTCCTCGACACGATGATCGGTCTGGCCAGGGACGGCATGACGATGATCTGCTTTGCCCTGCACGAGCGCGAAGGCGTACTTTAGGGCCTCGACTATCGCTATGAACTCCTCGACCTTGCAAAGCGGGGCCTTCCGGCTACCGCCCTGGCTTTGAGCTTCGCGATCAGGTGAAAAAGCTGCGTCCGGAATTGCCGGTATTCCTGATTACTGGCCGTCACGAAATCGCAGATCAGGGCCGCGCCGAGGGCACCAGCGGTTTCTTCCGCAAGTCCTTCGATGCCCCTGGCCTGCTCATCGCCATAAGCGAAGCTTACAAAAATTGAGATGGAGGTTAACATGAGAATCAATCAGTCGGTTGGAGAATCAGCTCCCCTGGCACGACAGGACAAGAAAAATGCAGCCGAACCGGTTGTCATTATCGTCGACGACGATGCAGCTGTGCGGGAAGCTCTGTCGGAGTTGATCCTCTCGGCTGGCTTTCAGCCCGCCAGTTTCGCCTCGAGCCAGGAAGTGCTCAACGCCGTCGATGTATTGGATAGCCCGGGCTGCCTGATCCTGGACGTGCATATGCCAGAAGCAAGCGGGCTCCACCTGCAGCACCATCTGGCGGAAAGCGGCATTGCCAAACCCATCATTTTCCTAACCGGTCATGGCGATATCCCGATGACGGTTCAAGCGATGAAGGCGGGCGCTGTGGATTTCCTCACCAAGCCGGTGTCAGACCGGACGCTGCTCGATGCAGTGAGAGCCGGTATCGCGTCGGATGGAGCCTGGCGCGCGGAAGCTGTCGTCGTGAAGCGCAATCTTGAACGTTTAGGGGCGCTGACGCACCGCGAACGCGAGGTTCTACGCGAGGTGGCGACGCGCGGACGCCTCAACAAACAGATCGCATTCGACCTCGGCATCAGCGAAGTCACGGTCAAGCTGCACCGAGCCAATGCCATGCGCAAGATGGAGGTCCGATCCATCGGTGATCTGATCAGGGCATGGGAGACTTTACCTCCGACGATACGCGAGACCGCGGGCCTGGATTCTGACCAAGCCCAACATCAGGTGCTCAGATGGCCGCGAGGTCTTTTGCCTCGCGGGCGATGAAATCGCAGACCAATTTTACGCGCAACGGGACGGTGCGGCCAAAGGCGTGCAGCGCACTAAAGGGAGCGCTGGGGAACGCAAGCCCCGCCGCGAGTGTAACAAGCGAGCCGCCTTCCAGGTCGTTCGCGACCAGACATCGCAGAAGATAGGCCGCTCCCAGCCCACTGAGCGCAGCCTGAATGAGTGCTGCCCCTGAGTCGCAATCGACGCGCCCGAAGGGAATGAAGCTCGTCCCGTCCGGCAGACGCAGAGGCTGCGTGATGCCACCCAGTGCATAGCGGGCGAAGGGCAGAGCCGCCAGCGCTTCGGCAGTTGCAGGATTGCCCCAGGTCTTCAGAAACGTCGGAGACCCGACGATCGTCATTGGAAGGTCGGCCAGATGACGAACCATGAGGTCCCCCGGCGCGGAATTTCCGACGCGCAGCGCAACGTCGTAGTCCTCCCTGATCAGATCAACGAGCCGATCCGTAAGTCCGACTTCGAGATGCAGGTTCGGATAGTCGGCTGCAAAGATTCCGAAGAGGCGCGGCAGCAGTAGAGGGGCCATTTCATTAGGCATGCTTATGCGCAAGCGACCCGAAGGCGCAACGTCGGATCTTATCGCCTCTTCACTTGCATCCAGGTCCCGCAACAGCGGCGCAACGCGGTCGAAGAAGACCTGCCCGTCCTGAGTAAGCATCAAGGCGCGCGTGGAGCGCAGGAACAGCCGGGCGCCGATCTTCTTTTCCAGCCGCGCCACGCTTTTCGACACCGCTGACGGTGTCGTCCCCAGGTCGCGGGCCGCGGCGCTGAACGATCCGACCTCTACCGTCCGCACAAAAGCCATCAATCCGGGAATCTCGTTGAGTAGGTTCGGCATTTGCACCTCCGCGGCACAGATCATGTGCCCGCCCATGATCTAACGATGCTGGATGGCAGCGTTTATCTAATTTCTCGTTGAAAGGAGATAAACAATGCAACACCTCAAAGACAAGGTCGGTGTCATCACGGGCGGTAATAGCGGGATCGGCAAGGCGACTGCTCGGCTGTTCGCAGAAGAAGGAGCGCAGGTCATCATTACCGGACGGCGGCAGGATGCTGTCGATCGCGCCGTCCAGGAAATCGGTCCGTCGGCCATCGGCTTCGTAGGCGATGCCGCCGACCTCGAGGATCATCGCAGGCTGGCAGACACCGTGAAGAGCCGCTTCGGCGGGCTCGACATCTATATGGCCAATGCGGGGGTCATCAATCTCACCTCCTCCGCCGAGGTGAATCCGGAAGACTATGACCGGCACTTCGCCATCAATACGCGCGGCGTTTTCTTCGGCGTGCAAACGATCGCCCCTCTGATCCGCGACGGTGGAAGTATCATCGTTACGAGCTCGCTTGCGGCCACGAAGGTCCTCCCGGATCATACTGTCTACGCCGGTTCGAAGGCAGCAACAGCCGCCTTTGCGAAAAACTGGGCGATCGAATTCAAGTCGCGGCGGATCCGCGTCAACATCCTGAGCCCGGGTCCGGTCGAGACCGAAATCCTCGCCAAGTTGGGCGTATCGGAGACCGAACGGCCGGCATTCGAAGATTACATGGCTTCCCTGATCCCCGCAGGCCGTCTCGGTCGGCCGGAAGAGTTGGCGCGCGCCGCACTCTTCCTCGCCTCCGATGCAGGAAGCTTTGTCAACGGGATCGAGCTTCATGTCGATGGCGGCATGACCGTGGCTTAAAAGGATGGAAATGACGTGCCCCCGATAAATTAGGCCATTCGGACCCGGAATTCTCCTCTTCTTCCCCCCGGGGATCATAAGTGGAAAATTCCAGCTCCAGCTGGCCCAAAATCGGGGAGCGCCTCATGGGATAGCTGCCGTTAGTCGCGAAGCGCTCAGTACGGCCGCTTTGACCCCGTCATTACCGTACCTGCGCGCCAGGCACGGCATGCCGGATCGCGGCCACGGCCTCAGCACCCTTTTGAGGATTGCGCCCGGCGATGTCTTAACTTGCGATCTCCGAGCACCCCGAACCCGTTACTTGAGCTTCTGATTGCCGAGAACCGCATCGGCCTTTTTCGCAGCGCTGCCAAAACATGGCATCCTAATTCTGCACTCCCCATCACTCTGGAAGCGGAATGTGCTCATCCCGGTCGTCGACCGGAAGATCGAAGCGCCCCTCGCCCCAGTTCTGTGCCCGCCATTCAGCTTTGGCTTCCTCGATACGCTCCCTGGATGAGGCGACGAAGTTCCACCAGATGTAGCGTGGGCCGGAAAGTGTCGCCCCGCCTAAGGTCATCAGCCGCGCGCCTTTTTCCCCGGCTGCGACCGTGATCCTGTCGCCAGGACGAAACACCATCATCTGGGGTGCTTCGAATTCCCTGCCAGCGATCGAAATCGAGCCTTCGACAATGTAGATGCCCCGGTCCTCATGATTGTCCGGCATCGGCAGGCGAGCGCCTGCTTCAAGCTTAACATCAGCATAGAATGTTTCGGAAAACATGGTCGCGGGAGCGAACTTGCCATAGGCGTTCCCGAGAATGAGCCTCACCGACACACCATGGTCCTCGATCGTCGGCAGCGTCTCCTTGCCGTGGTGTTCGAACATCGGCGCCATGTCTTCGTGGCTTTCCGGTAAAGCCAGCCAGGTCTGGATCCCGAACAAGCCGTTCGGCCCCGTCCGCGCCGCTGCGGATGTCCGCTCGGAATGAGAAACACCTCGCCCTGCGACCATCCAGTTCAACTCACCGGGACGGATGATCTGGTCAGCCCCTGTGCTGTCACGGTGGTGAAAGTCACCACGATACAGATAGGTGACCGTGCCAAGACCGATATGGGGGTGCGGCCGAACATCGATGCCCTGGCCGGTCAACAGCTCGGCCGGGCCAGCCTGGTCGAAGAAAATGAACGGTCCCACCATCTGCCGCTTGGGCGCCGGCAGGGCGCGCCGAACCTCGAAGCCGCCAAGGTCACGGGCCCGAGGAACGATTAGGGTTTCGATCGCGTCGATGCCGACCTCGTCAGGACAGCCTGGTTCGATTGCAGGGTTCCAACTCACGCGCCTTTACCTCATCCGTTTAGCGATCTCCTGCCTGCGTAGAGCGCAGGGGTCGCTGCATGGCCCAAGTGACTAACGGGTGAGCGCCCCCAAGACTAGTTGCGCGGCGCGGTGAGCTGTGTCGCAAAAAGCGGAACGCGCAGTCCGTCAACACGCAGATCCTACAAATGCGGATTTCTTTGGAATGCTTCGATCAGGAACTCAGAGAGGATGCGCACTTTTCGCGCCGGGTGCGGGCTGGGTGGCCGCACGACGTAGACCCCACCGACCGGTAGCGGAAAACGGGTCATGACTGGAACGAGCGCGCCGGACGTAAGATATTCATGGGTAACGCAATCGGGAAGCCACGCTATACCAAGCCCTGCTGCGGCCGCGCTGGCAAGCGCCGCGCCGTTGTCGGAACTGAAGCGACCCTGCGGCTGCACAGTGACGACCTTTTCGCCATCCATGAAACGCCACGCCTCGGCACCGATCAGGGCTTGATGAGCGGCGATTTCGTCCGGCTTTTCAGGTGAACCATGTATCCTGATATAGTCCGGGCTCGCCACCAGCTTGCCGTAGATCTGACCAACGCGCCTTGCGATCAGGTTCGAGTCGCGCAGGGCGCCGACCCGGATTGCGCAATCGAACCCGTCCGCAATCAGATCGACGAACCGATCGCTATACTCGGCGTGGATCTGAAGCTGCGGGTGGTGGCGCGCCATCTCCGCCAGCACGGGCGCAAAATGTAGCGGGCCTGACGTGAGAGGGACGGCCACCCGCAGGCGCCCGCGAAGGTCACCGTCGGGCACTATCGTTTCTCGTGCGATGTCGATCTCGGTGCAGATCCTTGCTGCATAATCGCGAAACGTGCCCCCGGCTTCCGTCAGCCCAGCACCACGGGTCGTTCGCGCAAGAAGCTGGATGCCGAGCGCTTCCTCAAGCCGGATGAGGCGCCGACTGACCATTGACTTGGAGATCCCCAGCCGACGTGCCGCGGGAGAAACGCCCCCGGCATCGGCAACTTCGACAAATGTCCGCAGATCCTCGATGTCCATATTGTGTTCCCCGTTTCGTGGCACGGCCTGGCACCTATACTTGCCGAGCCTGCCGGACGATCGGCGCAACCTCGTTGCCCAGAAGCTCGATGGATTGCTTCATCGCTGCCGTGTCGAGAGAGGCTGTGCTCATCTGGAAGGTGATGCGCGAAACGCCGCCAAGCGTCTCGCTGGCCTGCAGCATCTTGGCTGCGACCGTCTTGGGGTCACCGATCAGGAATGTGCCCTCAGGACCTGCCATGGCGTCGAACTGCTGGCGCGTCGGCGGCGACCAGCCGCGCTCACGACCGATCTTCGTCGTCAGATACGCCCAGCCGGGAAAGAATGCGTCCTTGGCTGCAGTGTCTGTTTCTCCCACAAAGCCCATCGCGTGGACGCCCACCTTGAGCACATCGGGACTATGTCCCGCGCGGCTGCCGGCTTCGCGATAGAGATCGACAAGCGGACGGAAGCGCTCGAAGCTGCCGCCGATGATGGCGATCATCAGCGGCAGGCCAAGCGCACCGGCGCGGGCAAAGGATTGCGGCGTGCCGCCGACCCCGATCCATAATGGTAGCTGTGGTTGATGGGGACGCGGGAAAACACCTTGTCCTTTGAGGGCCGGACGGAAGCGACCTTCCCAAGTAACATTGGTTGTCTCGCCAAGCCTGAGCAACAGGTCGAGCTTCTCCGCAAAAAGGTCGTCATAGTCACGTGTGTCCAGACCGAACAGCGGATAGGCTTCCACGAAGGAACCTCGGCCGACAACGACTTCCGCACGGCCTTTGGAAATCAGATCGAGAGTTGCGAATTCCTGAAAAACCCGCACCGGGTCGGCGGCGCTCAGAACGGTCACCGCACTCGTCAATCTGATCCGGCCGGTCCGGGCCGCTGCCGCAGCCAGAATGACAGCCGGCGCGGAGTCGAGAAACTCCCCGCGATGATGCTCGCCTATGCCGAAGACATCGAGCCCGACGCGGTCCGCGACGACGACCTCCTCGATGAGGTCGGCCATACGCTCGGTCGCCGAAGGAAGCTTGCCTGTCGTCGGATCCGGGAGGATGGCAGCAAAACTGTCGATACCGATTTCCATGAGAAGTCACCTGCGATTTGCGTGGTAGGCGCGGCGCCTGAGTTGCCTAGGACGTTGCCAATTGTGCCTGAAGCGTGCCTTCCTCGGGATCGAACATCGGCACGCCGCCAAGAGCCGCCGTAACCGGTACCTCGTCCTGCAACACGTCCCAATGCTCGGCCAGCTTGCCGTCTTCGACGCGGAAAAGATCGATCATCACTTGCGGCCCGTTTGACCAGCCGCGGATGCGCCCGTGGATGGCGACAAAATCGCCCTCGGCAACAATCAGGCCGGGCTCATAATAAACGTCTTGCGACAGACCGGCGACGAGCGCCTGCAAGGCACCGCGCCCCTGAGGAATGCTGGGATTGTGCTGAATGTAATCCGCAGCGTAGAGTCGCTCCACCGCCGACGCATCATGGCGCTGAAACAGGGAGGTCATCGCCCCGAGCACCAGCGCCTTGTTGCGCGCTCCGGACGATCGTCGGGGACGCGGTCCGCTGGCCGAGTGACGACGATGGGACCGGTCATTCGTAGAAACTTGCCATCAGGCAGCGTGGCGAACGAGTGGACCAGACCACGGTCATAGTCCTGCACATTCGTGACCGTCGCACCGTAATCGACGGTTTCGGTTCGGGCGAATAGCCCTTCCCTGATTTCGAACCTCAGTTGCGTGACTGAGAGTAGCGTCTGGCTGACTTTAAAATTCGGATAGGCGACATCCATCTCCTGTCCGATGGGAAAGTGCTCCACCGACATCTTTATTTGCTTTCCATGAGGCGATAGAGAACCAGGCTAAGCCCGGCCCCAGTCGCAAAGTGGTCATTGATTCGGGCCGGCCGCCCTGCATTCAGGCATGGGCAGCTGGCTTGTTGGGAGGGATGACGCAGTTCGATAAGCAATCAGCATGTTCGCTGCGGATCGCTCAAGACTTTCGTCACCCCCGCCCGGATCAGCCTGCGGTGCTCGGCACCGGCGTGTTGAGCAATTGCTGCTCCCACAAATAAGCGATGCCGCTACCACCGGCATGCTGCACGACCACGTCCGTTATCTTTACGGCAGTGTCCATCCGGGCCCAATCGCGCTGCCATTCGGACGCAACCGCCAGCCACGTCATCATATTCGCGCCGGCTGCGATCATGCGGTGGATGGCGACCTCATGCGCTTCGACCGATGTGCCGCCCGATGCGTCTGTTACGACCGTTACATCCCAGCCTTCGCCGAGGGCCTGGATCGTCGGCATGGCGACGCAAACTTCAGTCCAGAGGCCGGCAATGATCAGCTGTTTGCGGCCGGTCGCCTTAACCGCATCCACTGTCGTCTTATCTTCCCACGTGTTAATGAACGTCCGGTCGATTATCTCCTGGCCTGGGAACACATCTGCGATTTGGGGGAACAGGTTACCGCCCCGCTCGGCGATCACGGTGGTCAGGATCGTGGGGACGCCGAATGCCTTCGCTGCCTTAGCCAAACCTACAGTGTTGTTGATCACCATCATCGGCTCGTGGCTGTTCACGTTTGCGAGCTGATAAGGCTGATGATCGATCAGGACGAGGACGGAATCTTCGGGGCGGAGAAGTGAGTCAAGGCCGTTACGAAAGGTCATGGTTTCATCCTATGTTGGCGGTTTATTGAAGCGCGTTTGCTCAAAAGACATGCGCCCTCCGAGGCGCTGCCGCGGCACGAAACTTGTCATTCCTGTTTGTGATGCGGTAGTCCTCGCCTGTGCTAAGCTGTGTCGCAGAATGAGGAACACTGAGTGGATATCGAAGATCTCCGGACATTCGTCGAAGTAGCTGATGCGGGAGGCGTCACCTCAGCCGCGCTGCGGCTTGGCATCTCCAAGTCGATGGTCAGCCGACGGCTCATGCGGCTCGAAGCGGAGCTTGGTGTCCAACTCCTTGCCCGATCCACCCGCGGGGCTTCCCTGACCGAGGCCGGCGCAACCTTCCGGGACTATGCAGCCAGGGTTTCCGCCGAGATCGATGTGGCCAGGGAAACAATTGTGCCCGCCGGTGAGCTCCGCGGCCGCCTCAGGGTTGCCGCGCCGCTTTCCTTCGGTCCGACGCATTTCGCCGCGGTGATTGCGCAAATGGCACGCCGCCATCCTCATCTCCAGATCCAGACCTGTTACAGTGATCGTTTCGTGGATCTGATCGCGGAAGGCTATGATTGTGCGATCCGCGTTGGCACACTTCAGGACTCCAGCCTGATCGCAAGACGCGTCGGTCCCCTCTATGGGAGTTTCGTTGCAAGCCCGGACTATATCAAAGCCCATGGCTCTCCGGAGACACCGGACGAGCTTGTCGCCCATCAGGCTCTTATGCAGGGAACGGAAACCTGGCAAGTGATGGATGGAGACAAGGTGATAACCGTTCGCCCACAGGGACGCTTCAAGGCCGACAACGGGGTTGCTCTCGCTGTCGCCGCAGTAGCCGGTTTGGGTATCGCCGCGCTACCTGACGAGCTTATAAAAGATTATCTGGCCTCAGGCGAGTTGGTTCCGGTCATGAAACGCCATCCACCAACCCCGATCGGGATATATGTCGTCAGACCGCCCGGGCAGCATCCTGCAAGAAAAGTCCGGGTGCTGACCGAAATGCTGATCGAGTGCTTCGACCATGGCCCGGCATTGCCGAAAACAGCTTACCCGTAGTATCGCGGCACTCTTCCCAACGACGTCCGCGATGCCTCGGCTAGCGATCAGCAACGGTTGTCGTTCGCTGCCACCGGCTACGGCGATGACGATCGCCCCTGCGCCACGCGCCATTTGGATGGCCGCCAGACCGACACCGCCGGCGGCAGGCTGAATCAGGACTGTTTCTTTTTCGCCCAAGCCGCCTTTGGTACCCTTGGCACCGTTGAGCAGCCGCCTCAAATGATAGCTGGCGAGCGGATCATCGGAGTGCATGCCAACCAGCGCGGATTGATGTACGAGACGTGTCAAAACGTCTGCGGCCAGCGCTGATGCGCATGCATGACGGTGATAATCTCGATGTCCCGACTGACGCGGTACGGGATGATGTACGGAATATCCGCCAGCACGATTTCACGGGTGCCCTTGATGCGACCCGGCCGCCCGCTTGCAGGCAGTTCCGCCAACATATCCACGGCCGTCACGATCCTCGCGACCACGCGCGCCGCCGCATCGGGATTGTCCTGCTCGATATGAGCGCCGATTTCATCAAGCCGCCGCAACGCCCGAAGCGTCCAGCGAATGCGTTTTCCGCTCATGATTGACGGGCGGACTTGACGTATTTTCCGACAACCTTCGCCACATCATCATCGCTGGCGAATTCGCCCCGATCGGCCTCAGCCAACCCGGCTTCGATCTCAGTAAGCTGCCATTCCTGTTGCTCAACGAAAGCCTCGATGGCTTCGGCAGCCATGTAGGAGCGGGAGCGATCCAGCTTTTCGGCAAGCTGATCCAGTTTGCTGGCGGTTTCATCCTTCACACGCACGGTAAACGCTGCGGTCATGGCATCTGACTTTCCTTGGTTCGCTTTGATTATTGGTGAACCAATGTGGTTCGTCAAGGTTCTGCTCACGAGAGAGGACTTTCATTGAGGTGAATAACCCGACCACACCGGAACGGTGTGGTCGGATTGAGAGAAGGCTGAACCTTCTATGGCGCCCCGCCAAGCGGGTTGTGGAGCCTCGGTGCCGTGGAAGGACGGCGGTGCCGTCGCCCTATTTTCCCTTCCGATCGCGGCTCGCCCGCCGGGGCTTACGCGCGTTGATGACGGAAGCGTCCAATGTGGTCTTGATATGCGCCGCGTAGAACTTCTCGATCATTTCGACGCTCGTGCAGCAGTTTTTGGCAATAGCGTAGACGTCTGCACCTTCCATGAGCCGAAGGCAGATATAGGTGTGACGTAGGCTGCAGGCTGTCCGAGGTTTGCCATCACGGTCCAGCTTGAGATGCTGCGCACAAGAAGATTGTTGAACATCCTGAGATAATTGCCGGGAAGAGCAGATCAGTCGGCGCCGGAAGCTCTCCGTCGTAAGCGGTGAACTGAGACCGTTACTTCTGGAAGTTCCAAGGCATAAGGGCGTCGATCTCGCTCGATGGCCAACCCGCGGCGATGCGTTCGAGGGTCTGCGTTAGCCAAGCGAGCGGATCAACACCGTTCATTTTGGCCGTTTGAATGAGAGTTGAGATCGTCGCCCAAGTCCGGCCGCCGCCGGCATTACCCGCGAACAGACTATTCTTGCGAACGATTGCCTGGGGCCTGATCGCCCGTTCGACGATGTTGGAGTCGATTTCGATGCGACCGTCGTGAAGGAATTGCTCGAAGGCTTCCTGTCGATGAAGGGAATAGCGAATGGCCTCGGCGAGCTTTGACTTTCCAGAGATACGGGGCAGCGTGTCCTGCCAAAGCTTGTAGAGATCGGCAACGACTGCAGCGGAGGCCTCCTGGCGGGCGGCCACGCGGACATCGGGGCTTTGTCCGCGCACCTTTTCCTCGATGGCCCACAGCGCGCCCATCTTTTCGATCGTCGCCGTTGCCACCTTGGAACTGTCGCTCGCATGAAGTTCGTAAAACCGGCGGCGACTGTGCGCCCAACACCCAGCCAATAGCGCGCCGTCGTTTCCCCGGTCAGGTCGGGCGACGCGGTTGTAAGCAGTGTAGCCATCGATCTGCAGGATGCCGCGATAGCCGTCGAGATGCCGCGCGACACAATCACCGGATCGACTGTCTTCAAAGCGATAGGCAACCATCGGCGGTCCACTGCCACCGAACGGTCGGTCGTCCCGTGCGTACGCCCATAGATACGCTGTCTTTGCCGACCCCGATCCAGGAACAAGTGTGGGCAATGTCGTCTCGTCGGCAAAGATTCGTTCGCCTCGTTTAATCTGGCCGAAGGTGTAGTCTGCAAGGATCTCAAGTTCGAACCCGAGCTTGCCCATCCACCGCGCCATGATTCCGCGGTCGACGTCGACATGGTCGCGCAGGAAGATCGCTTCCTGCCGATAAAGCGGCAAGCCATCACCATATTTGGAGACCGCGATATAGGCGAGCAACGCTTCCGTTGGAATGCCGCTTTCTACGATATGCGCCGGTGCCAACGCCTGGATGACACCGTCCTCGTTCTTGAAGGCATACTTCGGGCGGTGCGTGACGATCACCCGGAACTTCGGTGGAATGACATCAAGCCGCTCGGAGGTATCTTCACCGATCAGGATCTTCTGTTTGCCAGCATGCTCAGGAAGCTCGTCCGGCTCGATCACCACATGGATACGTTCCAGATGCGGTGGGAAGCCCTTGCGCGGACGGGGTGCACGTTTTGCAGCGCCTGGACCTCTTCCTTTTTCGACCAACGCCTGGATGGCGGCAATGCCGGTCTCGATCTCTTCGAAGACAAACGCACCTTGCTCGTCGAGATCCGCGTCGATGTTCTTGCTCTGCTTTTCCGAGCGTCTTCCATAGCGGTAACGGTCGAAGGCTTTGAGAACCTGCTTCAGCTTGGCGATCTGTTCGTCAGCATCGGCATTGCGGGCTTTCAGATCAGCGACTTCACTCTCCAGAGCGTCGGCGCGCGCAGCCTTTTCGGCGATCGCCAGGATCATGGCTTTCAGCGCATCAACGTCATCGGGAAGGTCGAGATCAGCTGGCGTCATGCCTGCGAATAGAGCATATTTTGCTGACAATTTCCCGCAGTTTCAGAAGCCTGATTCACTCTGCCGCAGGGCTTTTACCCAGCAAATTCCGGCCGTTTCACTGCAACGGTACGGACACGTTTCCAGTCCATCCCGTCAACGAGGGCAAGGAGCTGCGCGTGATTGAGCTGCACACGGGCAGGCCCGATCTTTGGCCAAACGAACCGATTTTTTTCCAGACGCTTCGAATAGAGGCACACACCGGAACCATCCCACCAAGCGATCTTAATTCTGTCTGCTCTCTTGGCGCGAAAGACATAGAGCGCTCCGCTGAATGGATCGTTGCCAGCATCGCGCACCAGCGACAGAAGGCTATCGGGACCTTTGCGGAAGTCCACCGGGTGGCTTGCAAGAAACACCTTCGCACCGGCCGGGATCATGCGGAGCGCACCGCACGGATCACCCGAACAAGATGAGCCTCATCGGTCTCGGCAGCTGTGCGGATTACCGCATCACCGATGATGATGTCGACCCCGGAATAATTGCTGGATGATGGTGTCGGTAAGAGACCGGCGGTTTCATCCGCCGGCAAAGCCGCGGCTCGCAGCCGGGCATTGCGCCGCCATGTAAATAATTGTGACGGATCAACGCCGATGCGCCGGGCTATCGCCGAAACGCTCGCGCCCGGCTGCATCGTCTCAGCGACCGCCTGCGCCTTAAACTCGTCCGACCATTGCCGCCGGACTTGCCTCGGCGCACCTTCCAGAGGACTGGCGACAGCTTCAATCATATGGAAAGTTCTATGTTCAGACATAGGAGCAGACATAGAAGTTCACGCCCGAGTTCATTCATTCAGCAGTATCAATAAATCCACCAAAGTGCCTTCGCCAGATGGGATAGATTCACCGCTTACTCTCCGTCTTCCGATTTGCCATATCCCCGCACTGGCTTCAACCGATCGCGCAGGCGCTCATAAGGCTTCACCGCACCCGGCATGGACTTGCACCAGCCAATACCGCGCTTCCCGCGCACTTCAATTTCTGATATCCGCTGGCGGCTATCGGCGTCTTCGACAACGGTAATGTCCCGGTGCTGGCCCCTGCTTGTTTTCCGTTTTCGATATGGGAACAGGGAATCACGACATCAAGGAACGGTCACCCCCCAGTTTTGTGCAAGTCCGTGTGTGAGGGGATTTGGAACGCAAAAAGGGCTCCGAGTTTCCTCGGAGCCCATTGAGTTTGTTATAATCGTTGGTTGCGGGGGCAGGATTTGAACCTGCGGCCTTCAGGTTATGAGCCTGACGAGCTACCGGGCTGCTCCACCCCGCGTTATTTTGATTGAGCGGAACGGACCGCTTGATTTGCGGCCGGTTTATCTGGCTTATTGCCGTTTTATTGTTTTGAGAAGATTTTGATTTGTTGCGTTTCGCAGACCTGGCGGCGACCGACTCTCCCGCGTCTTGAGACGAAGTACCATAGGCGCTGGGGCGTTTCACGGCCGTGTTCGGAAAGGGAACGGGTGCAGCCACCCCGCCATAACCACCAGGTCAGCGAAGCGCAACGATTTGAGAAGCTGGAGAAGTTTTCACTTCGTTTTTTTTGAACACGTCTTGACCGGTAAGGGTCAGGCTCATTTTGATGAGCATTGTCAATGAGAACGATCAAGCCGATCGAGCTATTAGTACCGGTAAGCTTCATGCATTGCTGCACTTCCACACCCGGCCTATCAACGTGGTCGTCTTCCACGGCTCTGATAGGGAACACTCGTTTTCAGGTGGGTTTCCCGCTTAGATGCCTTCAGCGGTTATCCCTTCCATATGTAGCTACCCTGCTATGCCCTTGGCAGGACAACAGGTCCACCAGAGATATGTCCATCCCGGTCCTCTCGTACTAGGGACAGATCCTGTCAATATTCCTACACCCACGGCAGATAGGGACCGAACTGTCTCACGACGTTCTGAACCCAGCTCACGTACCGCTTTAATTGGCGAACAGCCAAACCCTTGGGACCTGCTCCAGCCCCAGGATGCGATGAGCCGACATCGAGGTGCCAAACAACCCCGTCGATATGGACTCTTGGGGGTCATCAGCCTGTTATCCCCGGCGTACCTTTTATCCGTTGAGCGATGGCCCTTCCACGCGGGACCACCGGATCACTATGACCGACTTTCGTCTCTGCTCGACTTGTCAGTCTCGCAGTCAGGCGGGCTTATGCCATTGCACTCGACGACCGATTTCCGACCGGTCTGAGCCCACCATCGCGCGCCTCCGTTACTCTTTCGGAGGCGACCGCCCCAGTCAAACTACCCACCATACACTGTCCCGGATCCGGATAACGGACCGCGGTTAGACATCCATGACGATAAGGGTGGTATTTCAAGGATGGCTCCACGGAAACTGGCGTCCCCGCTTCAAAGCCTACCACCTATCCTACACATGCCGACACGAATGCCAGTGTAAAGCTATAGTAAAGGTGCACGGGGTCTTTCCGTCTGACCGCAGGAACCCCGCATCTTCACGGGGAATTCAATTTCACTGAGTCTATGTTGGAGACAGCGGGGAAGTCGTTACGCCATTCGTGCAGGTCGGAACTTACCCGACAAGGAATTTCGCTACCTTAGGACCGTTATAGTTACGGCCGCCGTTTACTGGGGCTTCAGTTCAAAGCTTGCACCTCTCCCTTTAACCTTCCAGCACCGGGCAGGCGTCAGACCCTATACGTCGTATTGCTACTTCGCAGAGCCCTGTGTTTTTGATAAACAGTCGCTACCCCCTGGTCTGTGCCACCCCATCCTGGTTGCCCAAAATGGGGTCACGCTTCTTCCGAAGTTACGCGTGCAATTTGCCGAGTTCCTTCAACATAGTTCTCTCAAGCGCCTTGGTATACTCTACCTGACCACCTGTGTCGGTTTCGGGTACGGTCTATACGGTGGAGCTGTTTCCTGGAACCGCGTCCCTGCAAGATCAATCCAATAAGACCTTACAAGTTGAGCAATCCGTCACTACCACCAGGCCCACGAATATTAACGTGGTTCCCATCGACTACGCGTGTCCGCCTCGTCTTAGGGGCCGGCTAACCCTGCTCAGATTAACTTTAAGCAGGAACCCTTGGTCTTTCGGCGAGAGGGTCTCTCACCCTCTTTATCGTTACTCATGTCAACATTCGCACTTCCGATACCTCCAGGATGTCTCACGACTGTCCCTTCACAGGCTTACGGAACGCTCCGCTACCACGTGTATTGCTACACATCCTCAGCTTCGGTGCATGGCTTCAGCCCCGTTACATTTTCGGCGCAAAGACCCTTATTTAGACCAGTGAGCTGTTACGCTTTCTTTAAATGATGGCTGCTTCTAAGCCAACATCCTGGTTGTTTTGGGATCCTCACATCCTTTCCCACTTAGCCATGACTTGGGGACCTTAGCTGGAGGTCAGGGTTGTTGCCCTTTTCACGACGGACGTTAGCACCCGCCGTGTGTCTGCCGAGTAGTACTCCCCGGTATTCGGAGTTTGGTTAGGATCAGTAAGACGGTGAGTCCCCATAGCCCATCCAGTGCTCTACCCCCGGGGGTATTCGCTCGACGCTCTACCTAAAT